>JAGLFE010000381.1 GCA_023144675.1 Thiomargarita sp.
CTTAATTCGCATTTAAAGTTTAATTTGTAGATAGTTACGAATTAACGTAATTAGCTCACTTCCCTCGAATTATATAATTAGGTAACAAACTCTTCTACCCCCCTCAATCCTCCCTGCTAGTAGGGAAGTGTTTAAGAAATTCTCCGGGGAATGTAAAAATTAAGTTCCTCGCCTTTTGGGATAGGGATTTAGGGAGAAGGAATGTTATCACCCATTATACAGTAGGTTGAGGGGAGTGAGAAATTACGAATTAACTGTAAAAAAATTATTTTGTGGGTAAATATTTTATGAAAAAAATTTTATTATGGAGTAATTTATTAATTTTCAGCCTATTATCTCATTCTGCAGCAGCAACTTGGGGTGCGCAATTACCTAGTTGGTGGCTATTGGCTGGAGGCTGGCAGTCGTTAAAATATAACAATGCCACCAGCTTAACATTTAATAAAACTGCTATTTACAGTGGAGCGACAAGCACAACTATAGCTAGTATTTTAGTCGGTGTGGTTGCTGGCTTGGAATCAGCAAAATTTATGAATCGTCGAATTTACCATCAATGTGAAGACCAACCAGCTTGTGATGCGGCTAAATTAGGTAATTATGCTGGAGTTGCGATAGGTACAGCCAGCACTATTGCTACCATTACAATTGTAGGAGTTGATGCGGCTGGATTAGCAACAGTTGGAAGTATTGTCGGTGGTAGTATAGTAGCTGGTGCAACAATATTGGTACTTATACCTGTTATTACTGCGGTTTTAATTGGTGGAGCAACTTATGGAGTAAGCCATTGGTGGTTTAAAAATGAGGAATCTACGCAATTAGAAACCTCAATATTTTAACATTCTAAAAAACCCAAGTTTTGGTAGTCCTAAAATAGGTAGTGCTAAACCTGTTAGGTCTTTGATACCATCACTACTTTGTTCAGGACTACCCAAGTTTTTTCAAGAACGATTAATAAACATAGCATCACCATAGCTAAAAAAGCGGTATTTTTGTTTAATGGCGTGTTCATAAGCAGAAGAAATTGTTTTTTTACCAATAAACGCAGAAACTAATATTAATAAACTAGATTCGGGCAAATGAAAATTAGTAATTAGCGTATTTACAATATTAAATTGATAACCAGGGGTGATAAATAAACGTGTTTCCCCTTCATAAGCTTGAATCTCGCCACTAGCAGAAGCGGTTTCTAAAGCCCGCACGCAAGTTGTACCCACTGCAATAACACGCTTACCACAACGATGGGTTGCCTTAACCTGTTCACAAACTTGTGCAGACACTTTTATATGTTCGCTGTGCATAGTATGTTGCTTAATATCAGTAACTCGTATTGGTGAAAATGTGCCAGCTCCAACGTGCAAAGTAATAAAAGCGGTGTTTACGCCCATAGCTTGAATTTTTTCTAACATCTTTTCATCAAAATGCAAACCAGCCGTCGGGGCAGCAACTGCTCCTAGTTCTTGAGCATATACCGTTTGATAACGTTTATCATCCAATTGATTATCTGATCTTTTAATATAAGGTGGTAAAGGCACGTGTCCAATTTCTTGTAAAAGCTTATAAATGGAATCTGCATAATCAAATTGCAATTCAAAAAATTCATTGATTCGTTTTAAAACTGTAATCCCAATACCATTTTCAAGATAAAGTTGCGAGCCTATTTTAGGTGATTTACTAGCTTTAATCAAAGCTAATACTTTATTATCCATAAGTATTCGTTCAATAAAAATTTCAACTTTAGCTCCAGTAACTTTATGCCCAAATAATCTAGCTGGTATTACTTTAGTATCATTTAGTACTAATAAATCTCCAGGAGAGAGTAAATTAGGTAAGTCGAAAAAATGTTGGTCTTGAAATTGCTCAGATGAATTAATATACAATAATCGGCTATTAGTACGAAATTCTAAAGGATATTGAGCAATTAAATCGGTGGGTAAATCAAAAAAAAAGTCAGAACGCTGCATAAACAACTAAAAATATATTTAAAAATCAATGATTTAAATTTAATTTAAAAAATTAGTAAAAAAAATGTTTGTTTTTGTAAAAAGTATGATAATATAATTAGATTAGTGCCGGGGTGGCGGAACTGGTAGACGCGCTAGACTCAAAATCTAGTGGTAGTAATACCGTGTCGGTTCGAGTCCGACCCTCGGTACCAATTCTCATATCTATTCCATTTTCCCATTCTATAGTCATTACAATTAAAATAGTTTTATACCATAATTTTTAATAATTAAGTTATTATAAATAAAGTTTATAGTTTTTTCAATAAAAAAATTAAATAAGCAAATTTATTTTTTTAACTTATATTTTATAAGCTTAGAAGTGTTAATTTTATTTATTAAAATATGGTTAATTAAAAATCAAAATATAAATTAAAAATATCTTTATTAATGAAAAGCTATGCTAATAAAGTGTTTTTTAGAATAAATTTATACTATGTTGGCATCTTAAAATTATGTTTATTGAATATATTTTTACTTTAGACGATGGGAACGTCTTACAGTATAAGGTTGAATTTGATAGAACACGCGATCGATTGCTGGATAAAAATTTATATCCAAATTGGACTGAATTAGATTTTCATAAGTGTACTAATTGTCCTTTAAATGTTGAAGAATATTCACATTGTCCAGTTGCAATTGATGCCCATGAAATCGTTTTAGGATTCAGGGAAATTTTATCTTGTAATGATGTTGATATTCATGTTATTACTCCTGAACGTGAATATTTTAAGCGTACTGATGCCCAAACTGGTTTGAGAGCATTAATCGGTTTTGTTATGGCGAGTAGTGCTTGTCCTATTTTATCTCACATGCGGGGAATGGCTTATTACCATTTACCTTTTGCTTCTTTAGACGAAACTGTTTTCCGAGTAACTTCTTCCTATTTGCTTCATCAATATTATGTTCATCAAAAAAGTGGTGAAATTGATTTGAAATTTGAAGGTTTAAAAGAACGGTTTAAAGAAATGCAAACCTTGAATTATCACTTTTTAGAACGTATTCGTGCTGCTTGTGATGCTGATTCTAATTTAAATGTATTAGCAACTTTATTTACTATTTCTTCGATGTTATCATTATCTTTAGAAAGACATTTAAAGGAAATTGAATATTTATTTGAATAATGGGTATAGTTATTAAATAGTTTAAAAAATTTTGTAACTACTTACCAATTAAATTTAATAATAAAGTTTTGGATTTAAAAACTTCAGCTTTGATATTTCAAATAAACCTAAAGGTTTGAATTCCATACTTATTAGTAGCGCAATTACAAAAAATTAAATTAATCCCAACTTCTTTAGATATTGAAATTTTCAGCTTCTAAAATTGAAAAGAGCCGCACCCTTTCTTAATGCTGTTTTTCTTTTGAGGTAATGGGGTTCGGGTTTCTTTCACATATTGCTTGCTGGTTTCATCCATGTAAACCAACACTTCGTCTTCTTGATAATCTCGTTGCTAGACCGCCAGTATATCTTCCATTGCACAAACAAAATCTGCATTTTCATTGGGTGGAATAATCCAACATTTATTTCGCCAAAGTTTTAGTTCGTTTTTTTTAAAGTTTGTCGAACACATTTACGGGATATTGAATCAACAATATCACATTCAACCAATCTATCTGCAAGCAATTTAAATGTCCAATCAGAATACCCTTCTGGGGCATGAGAACAATCAAGTTTTTGTAATTGCTCACCC
>JAGLFE010000382.1 GCA_023144675.1 Thiomargarita sp.
AAAGATTTTCCCTCGTTCCTATGTTCCAGCGTGGGAATGCCTTCTGCTTAATTTCAATTAACATACAAAGGTAAATATAATGACTGATAATGAACTAAAAGAATTAGTAGCAAGTTTAGCAATTGCTCAACAAAAAACTGATGTCCAAATGGCTAAAACTGATGCCCAAATGGCTAAAACTGATGCCAAATTAGATAGAATAGCAGCATTAGTAGGTAATATTGCTAATAATCAAGGCGATTCAGCTGAAGAATTTTTCTATCAAAGTTTCATTAATAATCCTAATTTAGGAAAAATACATTTTGATACCATTTATCGTAATTTACCAGCGAATACAAAGAAATTGCAAGATGAATTTGATATAGTATTAGTCAATGAAACCAGTATTGCGATTGTTGAAGTCAAACACAAAGCACATCCTAAATTAATAGATGATATGTTGACGAGAAAACTACCTAATTTTAGAACTTTATTTCCTTATTATAAAGAATTAAAACTCTATGGTGTTATAGCCAGTATGATAAGCAATAATAAACTGATTGAAAAAGCCAAAACAGCGGGCTTATTTTTCATAACCCAACAAGGTAATCATGTCGTTTTAGTCAATGATAAAGCTAAAGTTTTTGAGTAGTTTCCTCGTTCCAATGCTTTAGCGTGGGAATGTTTTTTAATTTATAAAGGTAAATATAATGACTGATAATGAACTAAAAGAATTAGTAGCAAGTTTAGCAATTGCTCAACAAAAAACTGATGTCCAAATGGCTAAAACTGATGCCAAATTAGATAGAATAGCAGCATTAGTAGGTAATATTGCCAATAATCAAGGCGATTCAGCTGAAGAATTTTTCTATCAAAGTTTCATTAATAATCCTAATTTAGGAAAAATACATTTTGATACCATTTATCGTAATTTACCAGCGAATACAAAGAAATTGCAAGATGAATTTGATATAGTATTAGTCAATGAAACCAGTATTGCGATTGTTGAAGTCAAACACAAAGCACATCCTAAATTAATAGATGATATGTTGACGAGAAAGCTACCTAATTTTAGAACTTTATTTCCTTATTATAAAGAATTAAAACTCTATGGTGTTATAGCCAGTATGATAAGTAATAATAAACTGATTGAAAAAGCTAGAGTAGCGGGCTTATTTTTCATAACCCAACAAGGTAATCATGTTGTTTTAGTTAATGATAAAGCTAAAGTTTTTGGATCGTCCTAAATAATGTAGTTATTTTTGTGAAAAATCCGTTAAGGAATGAGGATTTTATAATATCCTAAACTTTTGGTTCTATAAAAACAGCAACATAATTCCATTTAGGCAAAAAATAATCAAATTTAATTTTCATATTTTGTTTAAAACCATCAGCGTATTTACGTCCAGTTTCAAAGGTTTTATCAAGGATAGAACTGAAAACTTTAAGTCCTTTAAAAGTTGAAGTTTGACCTATTAAATTATTGGCTATATCAACCGTTTTGAAAATGGCTTCTTTGCAAGCTCTTGTAATATGTGGAAATAACCGATGTTCTATCGGATTGTATTTTGATATATATGGAGGATGATGAGCAATACGAATTTCAATACCTAACTTATTGGATAATTTTTGTAAATCCTCTTTGAAAATATAATAACGAGCATTATTACTACCACCACAATCGCAAAACAACTTTTTTGAATTTGGATATTCAATTTGACCGTGATTTAACCGCCATTGACGAACACAATCACCAGCAAATTCAGATGTATCATTACTAATACCTAAAGTGATATAGCAAAAATAGTATAATTTGATTATATCAAAATGGTAGCGTGTCTATCTTTAGCGCATAATTTAATAGCCATTTTATACTCGGTTTGCTATATAACCAACATTACGATGTACATCATATAAGTCCATGACTTTTTTACATCCATACTCATAACAGGATTTCCTGCATCATGATATTCTTGAATTAAGCGTTCAATATTTTTGAATTGCCCATCACGATTTAGAATATTTTTCAACCTCAGACTTAAATGCCTGACGGCGACAAAAGTTATGTTTTCTTAATAGTTTATCAATTACTGTAACGCTTACTGAAAACCCTTTATCTTTAAGCTTATTAGCAATAGATTGACGAGATAAGTTTGTCCATTTTATTGTTCCATCCATTGGAGAACCTGCTGTATGGTCTTTTATTACTTCTAAAAAGGCTTCTTCTATTCCTTCTGTTGTTTCTATGATTGATTTACGTCCACCACCAAGCTGCCTAACACCAGTATTTTCTTTTAATAAATCTAATTCTAAATCTTGTTTACCATGTAAAATAGTACGATTATCACAATTGAACAGTTGTCGTATATAACTTGCACCACCATAACCTAATTTTTCTGCTTCGATAGCAGCATAACGACGGCGATCTTTTTCTGATAAACTATCATAAAAATCACGCATTTTTACTTCAATTTTTGGAGCATATTTTTGTATTTTCATGGATAACTATGATACATCTTTTGACATTTCTTAGCAACTTAGTTTAGGATATTATAAAATCCTTATTCCTTAGTTAAAACCGTTTTCATATCTTTAGCATCATTAACCGGATTGGATAACCCTCGCCATGGAACATCACCAATAAAAGTCCCATAATAAGCTTCATTGCCCATCACCAAAGCCAAACGAGCGGCTTGTACTGGCGTAATAAAAACAACCAGCAAAATTAATAAATTACGCAACATATTTTTCTCCTAAATATAAAAACTATTAAAATATCATAAAAATTTACTATAAACTTGACAATATTGTGAGAAACATCAAGTTTCTAACAAACGCGGCATCATTTCAGCAAAATTACAAGGACGGGTACGATTATCCAATTGTGCTTGCAAAATATTATCCCAAGCAGTTCGACAAGCACCCGATGAACCAGGCAAACAAAACACATAAGTTCCATTGGCAACCCCAGCTATGGCTCTTGAATGTAAAGCTGAAGTTTTAATTTCCTCATAAGATAAATTGCGAAATAATTCACCAAAACCCTCTAATTGTTTATCTAATAAAGGCTGTATAGCTTCTGGCGTACCATCTCTACCAGTAACGCCAGTGCCACCGGTGGTAATAATAATTTGCACTTTAGCATCAGCAATCCAAGCAGAAACCACCGCTCGAATTTGGTAAATATCATCGGTAACAATCTTTTTATCTATATTATGATGTCCAGCCGCTATCAAGT
The DNA here is from genome assembly GCA_023144675.1 of Thiomargarita sp. Classification (GTDB taxonomy): domain Bacteria; phylum Pseudomonadota; class Gammaproteobacteria; order Beggiatoales; family Beggiatoaceae; genus JAGLFE01. The sequence continues at coordinate 3,218 of JAGLFE010000382.1, forward strand.
TCTTTACTAGCGATTGACCAGAAGTATCATTCTCTTCAGTGCGAGTATCAGAAATGGTTAAAATCGCAATATTTAAGGGAATCAGTGTTATTTCTTTTGACATAATATTGTTATTTTATGAGTTTGAGTTTAAAAATAAAAATTATTCGTTTCCAAACAATTTAAAATTCTTCATCATCCAACTTACCTTCCAAATATTCCATTATTCGATAGCAAACTTTTTTACATCCTTCACCCGTTAAGGCAGAAACCATAAAAATAGGATCAGTCCAATTAAGTTGTTTAACAATGTTTTGATAACATTCTGCTTGTTCTTCTGCTGATAATACATCTATTTTATTAAGCACTAACCAACGTTTTTTATTAGCTAATTCAGCATCATATTTTTTTAATTCCTGCACAATATCAAGTATACTTTGTACTGGCTCAGGATTTAATGGGCTAATATCAACCAGATGCAGTAATAAACGAGTGCGCGATAAATGCTTTAAAAAACGAATACCTAAACCTGCGCCATCAGCTGCGCCCTCAATTAATCCAGGAATGTCAGCAATAACAAAATTTCTATCAACTTCAATTGAAACTACACCTAGTTGCGGATGCAAGGTAGTAAAAGGATAATCGGCTACTTTAGGACGCGCCGCTGATACAGATCGGATAAAAGTTGATTTGCCTGCATTAGGTAAAGCTAATAAACCCACATCCGCAAGTAATTGCAGTTCTAAGCGCAAATTGCGAGTTTCGCCTGATGTACCTCCAGTAATTTGTCGTGGGGCGCGATTAGTACTGCTTTTAAAATGTACATTGCCTAAACCTCTTTGTCCTCCTTTGGCGACGAGTAAAGTTTGGTTTGGCTTATTTAAGTCGTCTAATAATTCATCCGTATCGGTATCAAAGACTAAGGTTCCAACAGGCACTCTAATAATTAAATCTTCCCCCTTTTTGCCACTGCATTCGCTACCTTTACCATGTTCACCATGTTTGGCTCGAAATAGACGGGAATAACGAAAATCAACTAAGGTATTTAAACTAGCTTCAGTTAGCACATAAACATTACCACCATTACCGCCATCGCCACCATTTGGTCCACCATAAGGTATATATTTTTCTCGCCTAAAACTGAGGCAACCATTTCCCCCATTGCCTGCAACTACTTGAATTAAAGCTTCATCAACGAATTTCATAATTTTATATTTATAACTGTAATAAAGTGATATTTTATTAAACTAAAATAAAATGATAGAGTAGTTACTAGAAATTATACAATTAAATGCTATTATTTTACAATCAATACATCAGATAGTATTCGCAAAGTATATAAAATGCTAATGAAGAGTTAAAGAATAATAAGCACATAAAAATTGACAATAATATTCAGAAAGATTATAATTAAACTAAATTCCTATTTTTTAAATGTTTAAAATGCGGATTAAGTAAACACTTAGGTTTATCCTTACAATTTTAATTATTTTGTCTTCCCTGAATAATTAATGCGAATTAAGAGTTAATAATATTTAAGTCGAAATCTTTAACACGATTGATGCGCTTCGTTCCTCAACAGCACCCTACATTTTTTACCTATATTTTTCAGTAAATAGGGCTTAGGTAAAAAACTAAAATAATAATAAACTAAGAAATAATTTCTACTTTATGCAACATCAATGAATTTTATAGAAAAAATATATATGAAAATAAATAACTACGCCCTTTTAATAATTTTATTTATCTGCACAAATGCTGCTTTATCTTTTAGCAACAAGAATGATTCGGATGACGCATTGGAGCAAGAACTAAATTATTTGCGGGCAGAAAATATATCTCATGTTATAACTGCATCAAAAAGAGAGCAAACTAGTAATGAAGCACCGGCTAATATAACCGTAATAACTCATCAGGAAATTGAAGAATTGGGCGTATTTTCCCTTTCCGAAGTTCTGTCTTTTATCCCTGGGGTTACAGTGCTAGAAACCTATTTTGGATATACCGACATCATATTTAGAGGTAATTTTCAAGAACATTATAATAATAAAAGTTTACTTATGGTAAATAGCCACCCTTTTTGGGAAGTTGTAAATGGTAGTTATCATCTTGAAGCCATACCTATTAATTCAATTAAGCAAATAGAAATTATTAGAGGTCCTGGCTCAGTGCTTTATGGCACAAATGCTTATGCGGGCGTTATTAATATAATTACTTTTAATGGTAAAGAAGTTGATGGCGGAACTATTTCAGCACGGACTGGCTCTTTTAACACGCAGGAATATGGTGTTAGTTTTGGAAAAACTATAAATAATATAGACTTTTTTCTATCTGCTACTCTTTTAGATAATGACGGTTACAATTTTAATGTCGATAATGATGAAATGGGGGGAAGCGGCATAATTGATTATGAAAATGATATTAGTAATTTATTTACTGGGTTTTCGTATGCAGGATTTACTTTAAATGCTGGCTATTTTAGTCAGGACAAACAAAAAATTGGCATAGTTCCAATTCTAGTATTTGGAGGCGAAAATCATTTTGAAGGATATTATATGGATTTAAAATACGAAAAATCTTTTAATAAAAATTTAGCCATTCAATGGAATTTACGTCATGACGATAGTGACCGAATATCAAGAGTAAGTAATTTTGATGCTGGCAGAGACATAGATTTACTTTCTGGAGGCAAAAAATCAGGGGGAGAATTTCAACTATTTTATGACTTTAATGAATCTTTGAGGATTATTGGTGGTGTTGCTTATGATAGTTATGAAAGTGAACCTTATTTATTTCAAATTGTCAACACCGATGAAATAAGCACATCTACCGCCTATTATGATTCTGCTTCTACCATTGAGAAAGGTTATTATATTCAAGCTGATGGAAAAATAACTCCAAAGCTAAATCTTATCGG
>JAGLFE010000383.1 GCA_023144675.1 Thiomargarita sp.
TTAGATAAATAACTTCAAATATAAATATTTTATTTCAACAAAGCTTTTTCAATAATAAATTGATTTATTTGGTAAAAAAAAGACTTTAATGTTTCCCTTTTAGCATAAATTTTATTGATTATATTACTTATTTCCTCACTATCATCTTCATATTCATGAGCTAAGGAATTTCTAATATTTCTAAGTTCAAGCCAAGTATTTATATCATAGATTAATTCTAATTTGTCCAAACGATTTAAAATATCAATAAAAGGTTTATTTTCAATTTCTTCTTTTAAAACCAGTAAAATAGTTTTAAATAATTTTTGCCCAATCGCATCTTGTAATTTTAAAAACCTAAATAAAAATTGGTCAATATGTTCCACTTCATCTTCATCTAAATCATCATAGCGTGATTGATTTAACGGCATAAAAGTAGCCATTTTTCTTGAGGAACTATCTATTCGTTGGATATGTTTTTGACATTCATATAGTATTTTCTTTAATCTTTCTATATCAACATTCATAACTCTAAACCATCTTTTAAAGCAACTTGTTCTATAGTTCTACTTCTATCCTTTGAAATAATTACATCAATTTTTTGTTCGCCTAAAATTTTATTTAGCTTGATTAGAAATTGTATTTTTTTCTCGAATAAATTATTTTTATCAGCAGCTTCTATATATAAATCTATGTCGCCCCCTCTTTTAGTATCGTCAATGCGACTGCCAAAAAGATAAATTTTAGTATTTTGACCAAAAACTTCTAATCCTGTTGATTTTATAGTTTCTTTATAAAAATTTGATAATCTCATTTAAATGAATATAATTTCCCTCATTACTAATTTGAGTTGGGAAATTTGGATTTAATTTTATGAAAACTATTATGTAATTCAGCGGAAAGTTTTTTAGCTAAAAGCAAATGATTAAATAATTCCTCAATATTTTCAACATATTCATGTACTAATTTATTGCGCAATAATCGCATATCTACCCAAGCATCAGCATTATTGATAATTTGAAGTTGTTCTAATCGATGAAGGTTGTCAATAGCTGTTGCTGGTATTTCGCCAGATAGTTTTAGAAATAATGGTAGTAATTTATCGGTAAATGTATCTTGCATTCGACTAAACTTACTGCTAAAAGACTCAAGTCTGTCAATTCCTTCTGGTGTATTCAAAATTTTTTGAAGCCAAATTGGGTTTAATTCGGTTTTATTAAACAGTCGCCTAGTAACATCTTGGAGCAAAATATCTGCTTTATTAAGTACAAAAAGAATTTGCATTATTCTGATATTAAGTCCAGTCATAAAATAATTCCATTTTTTAAGGCTTCTTTGTGTATATCATATAAATGCTCGCCTAGTTGATGGGAGATAATATCTATTTTTTGTTCCCCTAAGCTTTTTTGTATTGCCGTATTTAGCCGCAATATTTTTTGCCATAAATCTGGATCATTATTTGGAAATTCTAAGAATAAATCAATATCACCACCTTTAAGTTCATCATTGATTCGAGAACCGAATAGTCTAATGGTAACATGAGTTCCAAATAGTTTTTCTGTTTCTTGAACAATTATATCATGTTGTAATTTACTTAATCTCATTTTTTATTATTTTAGGAATGTATTGCAATTTTAAACCCATTCATTTTTGTTCCATAATTTTTCGTGCAAAAAATAGAAATTCACGCAACGCATCTTTAGGAATATCACTGATATAACTCTCGACTACATATTTTTCACTACCATTATGAAAATGTTTTGGAAAAGTAGCTACAGTTTTCCAAAGATTATGGGGCGCATTATCATGTCGATAAATTTTACCATCAATAGCCACACGTTCCCAGTGATAGCTATAACGATCTTTTAGTTTTAATGAATACCAAATATCAATAAAACTACCATCTATAAGAATTAGACGCAATTCATTAATATTTGATACAACAGATTCCATTATAATATCGGAAAATTCTACTTCAACTAAATTTCTTAACTGTTCTACATTTAATATAATCATTACAAAAACTCAAACAGCTTTACTAATTCATCACGTTTATACTCCAAATGATCCAAATGTTGTAAATCACGCCAAGAATTTTCTTCCTCTAAAGTCCCTTCTTGATAACGGGAATCCATCTCTTCCACACTAGAAATACTGTATTTTCCATAAAATTCAAATATTTGTGTATTGATAAGACGTAATTGATGTTCCAAAAAACGATGTAAACTTAATCGCAACAGTTCATCAGTTGGAATCTGCAATTTATGAGCAATTGTATTGAATGCAGTATTTTCTTGTATACGCATTTTGTTACCTAGTTAATTTGTTTCAATATTTTCTTGGAATACTAAAGTTTTAAAGATTATAAACAATAAATTCAGCGAATTTAAATCAATATTTCATAGTAATTTTTATACCACTCAACAAAATGACCTATTCCTTCTTCAACAGAAGTTTGTGGTTTAAAACCAATATCCCGTTGTAAATCATCTACATTCGCATAAGTAGCCGAAACATCTCCAGCCTGCATTGGCAACATATTTTTTTGCGCAATTTTTCCCAAAGCTGTTTCTAGTGTTTCTATATAATCCATTAATTTCACTGGGTTATTATTCCCAATATTATACAAACGATAGGGCGCAAGGCTACTAGAAGGATCAGGTTGTTCGCCCGACCAGTTAATATTTGGTTCAGGAATTTTATCAATCACTTTTACTAAAGCTTCAATAATATCGTCAATATAAGTAAAATCCCGTTTCATTTTGCCGTAATTGTAAATATCAATTGGTTTATTTGCTAAAATCGCCTTGGTAAATTTAAAATAAGCCATATCAGGTCGTCCCCAAGGACCATAAACGGTGAAAAACCGTAGCCCTGTAGTTGGCAAATTATAAAGATGAGCGTAGCTATGTGCCATCAATTCATTAGCTTTTTTGGTAGCAGCATAGAGAGAAATAGGATGATCAACATTATCATGCACTGAAAATGGCATACGAGTATTAAGTCCATAAACCGAACTTGAGGAAGCAAAAACCAAATGTTCCACTTGATTATGACGGCAAGCCTCTAAAAGATTGACAAAACCAACAATATTACTATCAACATAAGAATGAGGATTTTCTATGGAATAACGCACACCTGCTTGGGCTGCTAAATTAACTACTTTATTAGGTTTTTCTGATGCAAATAACGCACTAATTCCCTCACGATTTGCTAGGTCTAATTTTATAAATTTGAAATTTTTTTGAGTTTGTAATTTGGTTAATCTAGCCTGTTTAAGTCTTACAGCATAATAATCGTTTAAATTATCCAGTCCAATTACTTCATTGCCCTGTTCCAGTAAAATATGAGAAAGATGAAATCCAATAAATCCAGCAGCTCCAGTAATTAATATTTTCATATTTTTTTATTTCAATGAAAAGTTAAATGATTTAAAAAAATTATTTTTTATAAAAATTATATTTAAAAGTTATAATAAATTAATTAATCTATTAGTATTTATAGTAAAATTATTTAATTAGTAAAAATTTATTTAGAGTTTTGTAAGTTTAAAAATATTTACCATAAAAATTATATAATCTTAAACAATTACAAAAAATAACACAGATATATAAAATGCATCGTCCTTATTGGATTCCTGATAATACTGCACCAAACGATTTTCCACCTTTAGAAAAAGCTTTAGAGCATCCAGATGGCTTATTAGCGATTGGTGGAGATTTAAATCCCAATAGAATTTTGAATGCTTATCGTTTAGGTATTTTTCCTTGGTATAGCGATGATGAACCTATTTTATGGTGGTCGCCCTCAAAACGTATGATACTATTACCTGAACATTTGAAAATATCACGTAGTTTACGCAAAACTATTCGTAAAAACAAGTTTAGCATTACTCTTGATCAAAATTTTCCAGCTGTTATTGAAGCTTGTGCTAATACAGTGCGCCCTGATCAAAATGGTACTTGGATTACTGATGATATGAAAATAGCTTATAATCATTTACATAAAGAAGGATTTGCTCATTCAGTGGAAGCTTGGTTTGAAGGTAATTTAGTGGGTGGATTATATGGAATAGCTTTAGGCAAAGTTTTTTTTGGTGAATCTATGTTTAGCATTATGACAGACGCTTCTAAAGTCGCATTTGTTCACTTGGTGCAACAATTACAAAGTTGGGATTACAGATTAATCGATTGCCAAGTAGAAACAAATCATTTAATTAGTTTAGGTGCGGTCAATATTCCGCGCTCCCAATTTCGGGAATTACTAGATAATTTATGTCAACTGCCTGAATATAAAAGAGCTAAATGGCAGTTTGAATATGATGAGGTAATAAAAAATGAATGAAGAATCCATGCGCCTAAATACGATGATTACTCCACCCCATGAGTGTAGTTATTTATCTGATCGTTTGGCAACTACCGTTTTTGCTGAACCATTTTTACCTGATAATGATGTAGTTTACTCTAATTTAACCAAACATGGTTTTCGGCGTTCGGGCGAATATTTATATCGTCCTTATTGCCAAAATTGTCAAGATTGCATATCAGTACGTATTCCAATAAACTCGTTTAAACCACGCCGTATTCAAAAACGCATTTGGAAAAAAAATCAGGACTTGCAAGTAATTCCAGTGTTACCTAACTTTAAGCAAGAACATTTTGATTTATATTGTCGTTATGTAAATACGCGTCATAAAGGAGGCAATATGGATAATCCAAGTCCAAAAGAATATATGCGATTTTTAACCAGTAGTTGGTCAATTACGGTTTTTTATGAATTTCGTTTACAAACACAATTAGTTGGATTAGCAGTTATTGATCAAGTAGAAAATAGTCTTTCGGCGGTTTATACTTTTTTTGAACCAATTTATGCAAGTCGTAGTTTAGGTGTATATGCCATTTTATGGGAAATTGAGGAAAGTAAGCGTTTAAATTTAGAATGGCTTTATTTGGGTTATTTTATAAAAAATTGTCAAAAAATGAGTTATAAAACTGATTATCAACCATTGGAAGGTTTTATTAATAATAAATGGCAAATACTTGAACAAAAATCAGCTTGAGAAAATAGAAAATGACAGCAAAAATACTAGACGGTAAATCAATAGCAGCTAAAATCCGCCAAAAAATTAAGCAACAGGTACAAGCACGTATTGATAATGGATTGCGTCCACCAGGATTAGCGGTAGTTTTAGTTGGAAATGATTCCGCTTCACAAATTTATGTCCGCAATAAACGTAATGCTTGTGAAGAAGTTGGTATTATTTCAAGCTTTATTGAGTTAGCGGCTACTATTTCACAGGTTGAGCTTTTAGCCCAGTTAGATAAATTAAATGCGAACCCAAATGTAGATGGCATTTTAGTTCAATTACCACTGCCAAAACATATTGAAAGTAATTTAATTATTGAGCATATTTTACCGCATAAAGATGTTGACGGGTTTCATCCTTATAATGTGGGACGGCTTACTTTACATATCCCATTGTTGCATTCTTGCACCTCTAAAGGCGTTGTTACTTTATTGAAACATACTGGAATATCCTTAGCAGGTTTAGATGCGGTTGTGATTGGACAATCAAGTATTGTGGGTCGCCCAGTTACTTTGGAATTATTGGAAGCAAATTGTACAGTAACTGGATGCCACATTTATACCCGAAATTTGGCAGAAAAAGTACGCAATGCTGATATTGTAGTGGCTGCAGTTGGAAAAGCTAATTTAGTGCGTGGAGATTGGATTAAGCCTGGCGCAATTGTAATTGATGTGGGAATTAATCGAATAGCTGATGGAAGTTTAGTTGGGGATGTTGAGTTTGCAGAAGCAATTAAAAATGCTAGCTGGATTACTCCTGTTCCTGGTGGAGTTGGTCCAATGACAGTAGCTAGTTTGATGGAGAATACTTTGGAAGCAGCAAATATGGAATCTTGTAAATTTTAAATAAATTGGTTTTTATTACTTCCAAATTTCTAAGACTAAAAATGTTTTAAATCTGGTGGATCAAAAGAAATAACTATCAAACTATCAGTATCTTTTAATTCATCAAATTGATTTTCTTTAGGATTTAAAATAACTTGTTCATATCGTTTAATTCCAATAATAATTACGGGATTTGTCAAATTTCGTTTTTGATTTAAAAGTTCAACAATTTCATGAAATTTTTTACCTAAAAAAGATTTGGGATATTTATCGTTATTTAGTAGATAAACCTCATTTGTATCCGCTGAATAGGTAAGTAATTGTTGATAAACGTTAGATAATTTTCCATAAAGCGCAGATTGGGCTAAAATTCCTAAACCAAAATCAGTTGAACAAACCCATTCATCAACGCCAGCATCAATTAAATGTTGGATTTTATTGGGATTATTAACTTCCGCAATAATACGCACTTTACAAATTTGTTTTTGATCACATTTGGTAATAGCTAATGCAATCAAAGCTGATTTTGCATCAGGATCGTGATAATTAGGGTCGCTTAAAATAATAATACTTTTTGCTACATGAACGCCAGCTCGATTGAGGACTAAATGCAGTGTTGGATCACTACGCACAAAAAAAACTTTTTCATATTCTGGTCTCAAACGTAATTCTATTTCATTAATTTCAGTTTCGCTGATAATAATAATATTTATATCAGGATTAGCTTGCTCAGAATGAAGTTCTTCCACAATGCGTTCCCCATTACGATGCCAATTGCATATAATAATATGATTTTCTATGTTGGTTGGCATTTTGACTCCTCTGTTAAGTTCTACAAATACTGCCGTAATTTTTCCAATTAAAGTTGCGACTACAAATATACCTAAAATGAATAATAATAAGGACATAAATTTACCCATATTAGTATTTAAATCGTCATATTCACCGAGTAAAATAATCAATCCTATCCGAAAAGATTCAATAAAAGTTAAATCTGAATTTTGTTCGCTTTCAAAATAATAAATTATAAAAACTGAAGCTAAAAAAAACAATATAAAAAATAGGGCAATAGTGTGCCATAAATAGCTATGAAACATATTATTTGCCCAACGATAGACAAATTTTTTCATATTAGATACATAATTTTATTTTGGTAAATTATTTACGCCGCCTCAAATTTATTTTGAACTTCTTTGGGCTGAATTTGATGGTTCATATAAAAACGATTTTTCATATCTAAACGGGCTCCAGTGTTCAAACAAGTATGTAAGTCATGAGCAAAAGCTTCTAATTTACTTAAAAATGTATGTTCCCGCCGCACCAATAAATTATAGCCCAATACTGCTGGAATAGCTACAACTAAACCTAATGCAGTCATAATTAAAGCTTCCCCCACTGGACCAGCAACCGTATCTAAAGAAGCATTACCTTTGGCACTAATACCGATTAAAGCGTGATATATATCAACCACGGTACCAAATAAACCAATAAAAGGTGCAATACTTCCAATCGTGGCTAATATTGTCAAACTAGATTCTATTTTGGTTTTACCTTCGTTCATAGCACGCCGCATATTACGCATCAAAAATTCGCTTTGAGTACATAAATATTTCAATTGCTTTTCTGACCGTTTTTCATAATAAATTGCCGAATTAATGCTTTGCAAAGTTAGATTTGAAAATGGATCGGTCAAAGTTTTTTGGCTTAAATAATGGATTAATGGTTCTAAAGATGTAGATTGCCAAAATAGTTTAATAATTTTATGAGATCGCCAATAGATAAATATAAATTGTAAAATTTTGTTAATAATTAAATACCACGACAATATAGACATGACAGCCAAAATCATAATCACTGTAAAAGAAATCGTATTTAAATTTTCTAAAAATGTAACTAATTCAAAATGAGGTGAAAATTCCATGTTTTATAAAATCAATCTAATTTAAAAATAATTGGGATAATAACCCAGCCACTGACAACTTGTCCATTTTCCTTGGCTGGCACAAAAAGCCAACGATTAACCGCTTGATAAGCTGCATTATCTAATCTTTGATAACCACTGGACTGTTTAACTTGAACTAAATTAGCTGTACCTTGTTTACTAACTTTAACTTTCAACAGAACTTTACCTTCTTCACCACGCCGTCTGGATATTCTAGGATATTTAGGTTTTGAATTATGTAAATAACTGGCTTTATAGGACGGTGCTATAATTTTACCTGAACTTGGAATATTGTTGTTAATTCCAGCATCTTTTTCACCAGTTTCAACATTATTATCTTGTTGCGGTATTTTATTAGTAAATTCTTTAAGTTGTGGTTGGTTATTATTTAACGTTGTTTCAACTTGCTCGTTAATTTTTTGTGTTTTAGAATATTGCTTCTTTTTTCTTCTTTTTTTAACTTTTTTAATTTTTTTAATTTTTTTTAAAATTTTAGAACGTTTTTTAGGTTTAGAAATATTTTTCTTCGGTTTAGCTAGTTTTTTAGTTTTATTGGCGGAAGTGTTAGCTAAATTTGATTTCATTGCAATTAAGCCGATAGTAATTGGTTTATTCAATACAAAATCTGGTTTTTTAGGCGCATATTGTATAATTTTTCCAACCGCTACATGCAATGATAAAACAATAAATAAGATTGAAAATAACTTAATAGATTTGAACAAAAAATACATTTTATAAACTTTGAAATTTAATTTTTACCTAATGTAGAACTAATTTATAATTTAGTTGTAACTATCTACCAAGAAATACGTATAAAATTAAGTAAAAATGTAGGATGCTGTTGAGGAACGAAACGCATCAATCGTGTTCTTAATTCGCATTTAAAGTTATAGTTACCTTTAGTTTATCAATTTTTTAAATTTTTGCATAAGGTAAATTAATAACTGGTAGCAAATAAACGCGTAATTTCCCCCCAATTCTCAATGGTCAATGACACTTCAATTGCTTTTGGTTTTAATAAAAGTAGATTTTGATTAATATTAATAGTATTTAAAGGTAACCATTGCTGATGCCAAACTAGCTGTTCATCTAAATAACGCCAAGCAAAATCATCAATATTAGTTAATAATTCAACTTTATAAGGAGTTGTATCTTGAGCGCGATCTAATACCCACCAATATAAACGCCACAATATTCTATCCTCTACAATATAAGCCACTCGCTGTAAATTACTCCGTTTTTGTTTAGCTGGATTATTCCAACCAGCACGAGTAAATTCTAAAGTTGAACTTGAACCTTGTAGAATAGCTTGTTTATCACCATATTGATTTCTAATCGGGCGGGCAACTAATTGTCCAATATCACGCCCTAACCAATTAAAAGCCATGGCTAGTTGTTTTTGTTGAGTTGCATATTGTTCTGTTTGATAATGCGTTGCAAGCACAATATTTAAACCAGTATAAGCCATAATTGAAATAATGGCAAAAATAGCCATTGCGACTAATAACTCAAGCAAAGTAAACGCTTTTGATATTTTACTTGCTATAAAAACTTTTTTCTGCGTGAATTGTGTTATCATAATTTAATATCAATTTTTTAATTTTATTTCTTGGAGATAAATATGGCAGTTGTAAATTTAATAGAAAATTCTTTTGAAGATACTATTTCAAATAATAACATAGTTATTGTTGATTTTTGGGCTACTTGGTGTGGTCCTTGTCGTTCTTTCGCACCTATTTTTGAAAAAACATCTGAAAAATATACCGATGTTATTTTTGCCAAAGTTAATACGGATGAAGAACGTAGTTTAGCTGGACATTTTCAAATTCGTTCGATTCCAACTCTGATGATTTTTAGAGAACAGGTTATTATTTTTTCACAAGCAGGTAGTTTGCCTGAATCAGAATTAGAAGCCGTTATTGCAAAAACTAAAGCTTTAGATATGGAAGAAGTACGTAAACAAATTAGCCAAGAACAAACTAAATAAAATTACTAAAAACATTAATTCAATAATTTATGAATTATGCGCTTTGTTTGCTACGCCGTTATGATAATAGTTTATAACGGTGGATAGCAGCATTAAAAATATTTAAAATGTTAAATTTTAGTGAGATTATTAATTAAAACATACATAATTAACGTATTGAAATGCGTCCAAATTTAGTTTGTAAATATGTATTTATGTGTAAGAAAAATAGATATAAATATAGAAATTTGAGGATAAAATTATGTGTACGATAAAAGCTATTGCAAAAGAATTTTATGTTAGAGAAGACGAAATTGAATATTTTATCACTTCAAATCATATTATATTAAAAGATAATAACAAAGAAAAACTTGTTCAACAATTACTACCTTTTATCGAAGCAAAGAATAATAGAGTTTTTTCTAAATTAACAAAAAGTAATTTTTCGTTTACTTATCGTGATAATAAAATATTGATATATAAAGACGATGCTATTTCCTTTTTAAAAAAAATACCGTCTAATAGTGTTGATATTATTGCAACTGATCCTGCATACTCTGGTATGAATACTAAATTAAAATTAGGAAAAGGTCGCATAGTTGGAAAATATTCAGAAAAGGGAACAACTAATGGCAAATGGTTTGGTGAGTTTGAAGATTCAGAAGAAAATTATATTAATTTTTTAACTGAGTGCAAAAGAGTTTTAAAAAAATCTACAGGACATATTTATATTATGTTCGATTCATATTCTTTACTAAGTCTAGGTGGTATCGTAAGAAATTATTTTGATGTTAAAAATCTTATCACTTGGGATAAAATTAACATTGGGATGGGACATTATTACAGACGTAGGCATGAATATATCCTTTTCGGAACTAATGGAAATACTCGTAAAATTAAAAATAGAACATTTCCAGATGTTTGGCGTTTTAAAAGGATTCACAATTCAAAATATCCAACTCAAAAACCTGTTGAAGTTTTTCAAGCCATGATTCATGCAAGTGCAAATGATAATTTTACAGTGTGTGACCCATTTTTAGGAAGTGGGTCTTCAATAATAGCAGCAATAAAAAATAATTGTAAATTTATTGGTTGTGATATTTCTGATAAGTCTATGGAAATATCAAAAAACCGAATTAGACAGTACTTAAATAATAATACTGACATTTTACAGCTAAAGACTTCTGCTGTAGATGACAAGATATTTTGGGAATAATATGTGGCAAGTTTAACAAAGACAAAAGCAATATTTGGTATTACATCACCGAGAACCTTAGAAAAAATCATACTCGAAATTGATTTATTAATAAAATTATTTAAAGGTGAAAAATGGTCTGGAAACCAAAAATTACAAGCCGATTTTTTTGACAACTTATTTCATTCTAAATTTGTAACTACCTACCAAGAAATACATATAAAATGTAG
>JAGLFE010000384.1 GCA_023144675.1 Thiomargarita sp.
TAATCTTCTTGCCAAGCTTGATACAACATTAATGAAATGAAAATCAAGACAAAGAACAAAATAAGTCTAAAATTGTCCATATTTATTTACTTTCCTTAGATACTATATGTGTGTGTTTTTTTCGTTCTGGAACTGGGTCAACTCCACCAGGATGCCAGGGATGACAACGCAGTAGCCGTTTAATTCCCAAGATAATACCATGGAATACACCATGTATTTTTATTGCTTGGAGCATATATTCAGAGCAACTGGGGTAAAATCGACAGTGTGAACCTAACCAAGGGCTAATAATAAGCTGATAACCCCGTATTAGAAATATTAAGATTTTTTGCATCGGCGTAATAATGTAAGCCAATGATTTTTTAATGACTGTAGCAAGATATGATTATTAACTTGATTAACCTGTTTGTTTGCTAAAACTACACAATCTAAATCACTTAATAAAAGTTGATTAATACGAAAACTTTCGCGAATTAATCGTTTAATCCTAGAACGATCAACCGCTAGTTTTACCCGTTTTTTAGCAATTGCCAACCCCAAACGAGTTCCATTTTTTAAGTTAACTCTTGCTAAAACGGTAAAATATTGATCAGACGAGCGACAAGCTTGTTCAAAAACAAAGCGATATTCTTGTGCTTTAAGCAAACGTTGTTTTTTTGTAAACTGATAAGAATACTGCATTAAGCACTCAAGTTTTTACGTCCTTTAGCACGTCGAGCGTTTAAAATTGCTCGTCCACTTTTTGTTTTCATGCGTAACCGAAAACCATGACGACGCTTACGCACTAAATTACTAGGTTGAAAGGTTCTTTTCATAAGCTATGTTTCCTTAATTATTTTTTGGAATTAAATATAAACTATTAAACCAATCAATTCTAACAAAAATATTGCTTGGCTTTTATATATTTATATTTTCATTTGAGTAGAAGAATCTAAAAAAATATTTAAAATAGCATTTTTACAAGCAATGTTAATTAATTAAACTTTTTTAGAGTGAATTTTGACTTCAATTTATTCAATTATTAATTTAGATTGCTAATTAAAAGTTTTATTAGTATTGCATATCTCAATTTTATTTCTTCGTTCTTGTGGATGACGAAGATAATTAGGATCTAAGAAATCCATTAAATCTACTAAAGCATGTTGAAGTTGTTGTAATCTTTCAGTATTATTTTCTAATTCATCGGTTGAAAGTATATCAAGTTGCTCTCTCAAAGGATTAAACCAATATTTAAAATCTTCATCTTGAGCTCTTTGAATAAATTTTGCATAGCCTAAACAATAAGCAGAATTAGCATATTTATTATTAGTAATCATTAATTCACCAATAGCTCTTTGATCACCTCTAAAAATTCTCAAAACTTTTCCTAGCCTAGAATCTAAAAAAAGGTTGCAAATATGATCATCGAGGGCTGATAATTTTTGCGTTGTTTCCAATTCTCCTAAATCTAAAAATTGAATATCACGCCGAATGATTTCAGTCCAACCTAAATATTGAGCAATAACGTAAATCGTATTTTCTATTGCATATTCCTTTTCTCTTGGTGAACCATTTAAGTAGAATTTTTTTAAAAATCCTAATTTTAGAATATTAAAAATACGGCTTTGTAATTCATAAGCGGCATTAATTAATGGTTCACGGTATTTAGATAAAATTGCTTCAGCATCTAGTTTTTTTGCTTTTTCTTCACGTTTTTCTGCCAGTTCAGCTTGTAATTTGGTTAATCTAGTTTGTCCTGAGACAGTAAATATCGAAGCTACAAAAGCAGCAAATGCGGAAATAATTGTAATAATAAGTTCTAAATTAAAATCCATATTGTATTTACCTTGATTAATTAATTAGAAAGAAGGTCCAATAAAAGGATAATGGAATTTTTCGCCAGCAATGGCTTTAACTAAACCAATAATACCTAAGATAACTAGTATGGAATGGCATATAGTAAAATATGAAATAACAATCATCCAAACATAAGCTGAATTATAGCCACCAGCTAAAATAATTACACCATTGACTAATAATAGCAACATTCCAGCCCAAATACTTGCTGAAAATGTTTGCCTTAAATGACAACCAGCCAATTCTGAGTGCATTTCATGTTTTAAATAAAACCAAGCTAAAATAAAAAAAGCAATACCAGGTAGAATAAGTAAATTAACTAGATATAAAGATTCAGCGATTATTGCTAATTTTTTAGGTGATATATTCAAGTTATTTTGAACGTTATCATGTTCCATAATTATTTAATCCCAAAAAAGTGATTGATAATTTTATAAAAATTTTATCTGATTACATTTTTCTAATCAGACTTACGACTTTTATTGTAATCAAATTATCCTGATTTTGCTATAATCACTTATCTTTGTGAATATTTATATTAGCAAATGCCTGTTCCATAACACCCACAAGTTGTGATTTATTTGCCGAATTACCTTGGAATTTTTTAGAACTGGAATTTCTTGGTCTTCTACTACTCTTTCGATCATTGCCTTTCTTTTTCTGTTTAGGTTTAGACGCTTTGGATTCTTGATTATTTTTTACGGCTAAATCTAAGCTTAAAGCAATTCTTCGGCGTTTAAGGTCAATGCTAAGTACTTTAATAGTTACAACATCGCCAGCTTTCACAACATCACGTGGGTCTTTCACATATTTACTTGATAATGCAGAAATATGTACTAAACCATCATGATGAACACCAATATCAACAAAGGCTCCGAAATTAGTAACATTAGTTACTACACCTTCCAATACCATATCACTTGCCAAATCTTCAAGATCATTGATTTCTTCCCTAAAAGTAGGCATTTTAAATTCTGGACGAGGGTCGCGACCAGGTTTTTCTAATTCTTTCAGAATATCAGTTACTGTTGGAACACCAAAAACTTCATCAATATAGTCTTTTGGATTTAAATTTCTAAGAAAATTAGCATCACCAATCAAACTTTGAATAGGTTTCTCTGTTTTCGTTATAATACGTTCAATTATTGGATAAGCTTCGGGGTGAACGGATGATGCGTCTAACGGATTATCTCCATTGGTAATGCGTAAAAACCCTGCCGCTTGTTCAAAACTTTTTTCGCCTAAACGTGGAACTTGCTTTAATAATTCCCGATTTTTAAATATCCCATTTTGATCACGGAATTCAATAATATTACGGGCTAAACCTAAATTTAAACCCGATATCTGTGCTAATAAAGGTATTGAAGCAGTGTTAAGGTCAACTCCGACCGCATTTACACAATCTTCAATTACTGAATTTAAACTACGAGTAAGAAATTTTTTATTAACATCGTGTTGATATTGTCCGACTCCAATTGATTTAGGTTCAATTTTAACTAATTCAGCTAGAGGGTCTTGTAACCTTCTTGCAATAGAAACAGCTCCACGTAAAGAAACATCAACATCAGGAAATTCTTCAGCCGCCGTTTTGGAAGCAGAATAGACAGAAGCTCCAGCTTCAGAAACCACAATTTTATAAAGTCCTAAATCAGGATGTTGTTTGATAAGTTCCGAAACTAATTTATCTGTTTCTCTTGAAGCAGTTCCATTACCAATACTAACTAAATTAACATTATGTTGCATGGCTAAATTAGCTAAAATCTCAATAGATTGTTGCCACTTTTTCTTAGGCGGATGTGGATAAATAGTCGTGGTTTCAATCAATTTACCAGTTTCATCAACAATAGCGACTTTAACCCCTGTTCGTAAACCAGGATCTAATCCCATAGTAACTTGTTGACCAGCTGGAGCGGCTAATAGTAAATCCTGTAAGTTACTAGCAAATACTTTAATCGCCTCATTTTCTGAAGATTCCCGTAATTTAGTTAATAGTTGTGCATCTAAATGTGGTTTAATTTTTAATCGCCAAGCAGAACTAATAGTATCCAATAACCAATTATCAGCTGGATTATTTTTATTTTCGATATTGAAACAATTAGCAATTTTTTTCCTACCATAATCTGCGCTCATATCAACTTTATTACCTGTTTCATCCCTACCTTCAAGTAATATACTTAATTGCAAAAAGCCTAATTTACGACCGCGAAACAAAGCTAAAGCACGATGTGAAGGCACATTTTTTAACGCTTCACTGTGGTCGAAATAATCAGAGAATTTAGCTGCCTTTTCTTCTTTTCCTTCTACAATTTTTGCTTGCAACGTAGCATTTTCTTGAATATAATTCCTTAATTCTTCAAGCAATTTAGCATCTTCACCCCATCTTTCCATTAAAATATAGCGTGCGCCTACTAAAGCCTGTTCCTCATTTTCAATTTTCTTTTCAACGTTGATATATTCTTTAGCGGCTTCTTCAGGAACTAATTGTGGATTTTCAACTAAAATAGTGGCTAACGGTTCTAAACCAGATTCTATAGCTTGTTGAGCCTTAGAACGGCGTTTTGGTTTAAACGGCAAATATAAATCTTCTAAAATGGTTTTAGATTTAGCTTGGTTAATTGCTATTTCTAACTCAGGAGTTAATTTTTTAAATTCAGTAATTTTAGCGAGAATAAATTCCCTACGTTCGTCTAAATCGCGTATATAACGTAATTTCTCTTCTAAAGTACGTAATTGAGTATCATCTAATCCAGCAGTTGCTTCTTTACGATAGCGGGCAATGAAGGGAACAGTTGCTCCTCCATCAAGTAGGTTTATTGTAGCTTGTACTTGGGATTCTTCTACAGAGAGTTCTTCGGCAATACGTAGGGCAATGGTTTTCATGTTTATATATTTTTTACCTTTATCAGATTAAATATTGGGGACATAGATTATGGGTGGTAATTAATGATTTAATTAGCAAATTTTGATAACCTTATTTGTTGAATTTAGTAAAAATTTTATTATAGTTTAAACTAACTTGATTTTTATTGAATAATTGAAATTTAAGTAATAAATTACATGATTTTCAATCAGTGCTATGATTAACAAATTATTAGCATCAAAAGTTTTTGTATTTTCCAAGTTAAATAATCGATTAATAATGTTGGTTTATACCATTGAAGTCAGAAAAGGCAGTATTTTCCGAACTATTTAAGTTGAAAACTATGGAAGATGTTGAGCTAAATCAGAAGTAATTTGAAACCAAAGAAACTTATGTTTTTAGCAAGTATTAAGTCGGTAATTACTTCAGTATTTGGGGAATTGTAAATTAATATTATGAATTTTAACATTTGATTTCAACGGACTATATTGCCCTAAAAAAATTATTCGTTTGAATAAATTTAAAAAAACATTTTTACAATTATAAGTATAATTTGTTAAATTGCAAGCTTTTTTATATAATTATTGATAACTACAGGGATTTTATGTAAACTAGGATAGTAAATAATGTTAAATTTATGGTAGTTCAAATAAAGTTGTAGTTATATATGCAATTGATTGACTTTACTATATTTTTAATAAATATACACTATTTTACAGAAAATTATTGTAACTATCTGCCAATTAAAGCTTCAAATGCGAAAAATTTTAACATGATT
>JAGLFE010000385.1 GCA_023144675.1 Thiomargarita sp.
GGCTACCTGACCTGTCTAGCTAGGCTTTAAAAATTCATTTACATTTGCTATTATAGAGGTAAACGTTGGAAATGTTGAGATAACGTCTTTATTTGACTCGCTTCCTTCAAGAAAACATGCCCACCCCCCTAAATTGAAACTATTAAGTAAATATTTATCAGCTGATACGTAGCCACCAACTAAAAAATATCCAATATTCTTTTTCTCAAATTTTTCTTTGAGATTCTTTACATATTCTAAGTCCGCTTTTTTAGGTGATACTTTCATTTCAATTACAACTTCTTTATTATTTTCTCTAATGTATAAGTCAGGATCTCTTGTAATACCATGAACAATTGATGATTTTTCACAAGTATTACGACTTATAATAGCATTTGGGTACACATTTTTGATATATGATACTGCAAGAGATGTTACAATTTGTTCAAAAAATATACCAGTGACTGATCCAATATTTCCAGATGTTTTATCAACTTTTGGGTATTGTAAAGCAGTTCTTATTTCTTTATTAGGTACACCATAAAGCTTTTTTAACGTTTCATGGAGATCAATTTTATTAGCTTGTACTTGCTCACCAATGTCGGCAAAGATATTATTAAGTCCATTTGTAAATGTTTCCCATGTTTCAATATATTTTTCACAAATTGTAGCTTTATCCGCAAATTCAACTGAATTAATATTTTTCGCTAATTCAATTGAATCAATATTAATACCACTAAATTTGTTGTCATTCCCAAATTCCACCATACAAGTAATAGCCTTTAAATCACCAATACCAATATCTGGTCTTCGTTTATGTACTACTTTATCACCTACTTGCATAATTCTTCCTTTAAAAAGCCAAAATTATTATCATTAGTAGGCGAGAAAAGCAAATATTTTATCATTTACTCATCCCACCTAAATTACTTCTCAAACAATATTAAGCATTCATCAAAGCAACGGTAGTATCCAACATTCTGTTAGAAAAACCCCATTCATTATCATACCAAGAACATACTTTAACTAAATTTCCACCAGTTACCTTGGTTAAGGTAGAATCATAGTTGGAAGAAAAAGCAGTATGATTAAAATCTATAGATACTAATGGAGCATCATTGAATGATAATACGCCTTTCAAAGCCCCTTCAGAAGCTGCTTTCAAAATACTATCAATTTCTTCTTTGCTAGTATCACGAGCTGCAACAAAAGTTAAATCAACTACAGACACATTAATAGTTGGAACCCGAATTGCGAAACCATCCAATTTACCATTTAATTCTGGTAATACTAAACCGACAGCAGCAGCAGCCCCAGTCTTAGTTGGAATCATAGATTGCGTAGCAGAACGAGCGCGACGTAAATCTGAATGATAGACATCAGTTAAAACTTGGTCATTAGTATAAGAATGAATAGTGGTCATCAAACCATGTTTTAGACCAATTTTATCATTCAAAGGCTGAACCAATGGAGCTAAACAATTGGTAGTACAAGAAGCATTAGAAATAACGGTATCGCTTGATTTCAAAACACCATGATTTACGCCATAAACGATAGTCGCATCGACATCTTTACCGCCTGGAGCAGAAATCAAAACTTTCTTAGCACCACCTTTAAAATGCGCACTGGCTTTTTCTTTAGTAGCAAAGAAACCAGTACATTCATGCACAACATCAACCCCTAATTCACCCCAAGGAAGTTTAGCTGGATCACGTTCTGCCAATACCTGGATTTTATCGCCATTGACAATCATGTAATCGCCTTCAACTGAAACTTCAGCATTAAAACGACCGTGGGCAGTATCATATTTAGTCAAATGAGCATTAGTATTGGCATCACCTAAATCATTGATTGCCACAATTTGAATTTCACTTGTACGACCTGCTTCGTAAATAGCACGTAAAATATTGCGTCCAATACGACCATAGCCATTAATTGCTACTTTTATCGCCATTAAATTTTTTTCCTCTTATAAGATTATATGAAGTGAATGGTTATTAATTACCAGTGATCAATATTTTATCAAGGGCAAACACAATAGGTCTGTCCCTACAATCAATATTATTTTGTAGAGGCTAACCTGCGTGTTTGCCCTTTTATTAATATAAAAAATTACTACACATCAATAACCGAACACGGATTTTTTATTTTAGATCACTGATTCAACTGTGTTGACAACATTTTCAACAGTAAAGCCGAATTCTTTAAACAGTGCTTCCGCTGGAGCAGATTCACCAAAATGATTAATACCAATCACTTTGCCTCGTAAGCCAGTATATTTTACCCAAGCATCGGTAACTCCAGCTTCAACAGCGACTCTTGCCGTAATATTGCTAGGTAAAACTGATTCACGATAAGCTTCATCCTGCGCATCAAATATATTAGTATTTGGCATTGAAACTACTCGAATATTTTTACCTTTGCCACTCAATTCTTTAGCCGCATCCATGGCTAAACCAACTTCTGAGCCAGTAGCAATAATAATCGCATCAGGTCTGCCATCGCAATCACTAAGTACGTAACCACCTTTTTCAACCAACTCTAGTTGTTCTACCGTGCGTTGTTGATGAGCTAAAGCTTGACGTGAGAAAATTAAGCAAGAAGGACCATCTTTACGAGTAATTGCCATTTTCCAAGAAACCGCAGATTCAACTGCATCGCAAGGTCGCCAAACTGACATATTAGGAATCATGCGTAAAGTTGCAGTTTGTTCAATCGGCTGATGAGTTGGACCGTCTTCGCCTAAACCAATCGAATCATGGGTGTAAACAAAGATGCTACGTATTTTCATTAAAGAAGCCATACGTAAAGCATTACGAGCATATTCAGAGAAAATTAGGAAAGTTGCGCCGTAAGGAATGAAGCCACCGTGTAAAGTAATCCCGTTCATAATAGCGGACATACCAAATTCACGCACGCCGTAATACATATAATTACCACTGGCATCGCCAGCTTTAACGCCCTTGCAACCACTCCAAAGAGTTAAATTAGAACCAGCTAAATCGGCAGAACCGCCCATAAATTCAGGCAATAAAGGTCCTAAACCATTTAAAGTATTTTGGGAAGCTTTACGAGAAGCAATTGTTTCCGCTTTAGCATCAACGCTGGAAATAAAGGTATCAGCTTTTTCGGCAAAATGTTCAGGTAATTCACCACTTAAACGTCGTTTCAATTCAGTAGCTAATTCTGGATGAGCTTGCTCGTAAGCAGCCATTTTTTGATTCCAGTCATTTTCACGTTGTTTGCCTTTTGCTTTAGCATCCCAACCAGCGTAAATGTCAGCAGGAATTTCAAAAGGTGGAGCAGTCCAACCAATATTTTTTCTAGTTAAGGCGATTTCATCATCACCCAAAGCAGCTCCATGACAAGATTCAGTTCCTTCTTTATTAGGTGAACCTTTACCAATAACTGTTTTACAGCAAATTAAGGTAGGTTTATTGTCATTATTAGATCGGGCATCTTTAATAGCTTCTTTAATAGCTTCGGCATCATGTCCATCAATATTTTCAATGACGTGCCAGCCATAAGCGGTAAAGCGTTGGGGAGTATTATCAGTAAACCAGCCTTCAACTTGACCGTCAATTGAAATGCCGTTATCATCATAAAAGGCAACCAATTTATTTAATCCCAAAGTACCTGCTAAAGAGCAAGCTTCATGGGAAATACCTTCCATCATGCAACCATCGCCTAAGAAAGTGTAGGTGTTATGGTCGATGATTTCATGTCCAGGACGGTTAAATTGAGCGGCTAATACTTTTTCCGCAATCGCCATTCCGATGGCATTAGTGATTCCCTGTCCTAATGGACCAGTTGTGGTTTCTACCATAGGTGCATAACCGTATTCTGGATGCCCTGCAGTTTTAGAATGTAATTGACGGAAGTTTTTAATATCTTCCATAGTTAATTCATAACCTAATAAATGTGATAAACTATAAATAAGCATAGAACCATGACCATTTGATAACACAAATCGGTCGCGGTTAGCCCAGTTAGGATTATTAGGATTATGACTGAAGTAATCGTTGAATAACACTTCCGCAATATCAGCCATGCCCATTGGCGCACCTGGATGTCCAGAATTGGCTTTTTGTATTGCATCCATGCTTAAAACACGAATGGCATTAGCGAGTTCTTTACGTGATGGCATTAATTTCTCCTATAGCCAGAGATTGTTAAATTAGCGTGGTTTTATGAAAATATGACTACATTTTGCAAGTATTAAATTTTTAAGGTAAATATTATTTAATACCTAGTAAATCTCTTATATTAAATTTTAATTAATATTAGTATTTATTGATATAATTATACAATAAAAAATATTTTTTTATACTTTAGTAAAGAAAAATAACGATTTTTCAATTAAATTTTAATTATTTATTTAGAAAACTTAAAAGCTTGCTATTTATATCTTTTTGTATTTAAAAAAATTAATTGGCTAACATTATTTTTATAACTAAGTTATTAATTTAATGATGTTCAAGGCAATAAAAAATAATTTTACTCTTTAAGTAATATATATAAAACTTGAATCCAAAATTTGAAATTAGTAATTATAATTGATAATTGAAGTTAAAAAATTTTAAGAATTTATAAGATTAGTTAAATGTAAAAGGCGTTTAAATTAAGGCGGTGATTAATTTTAAATAAATTTTGTAAAAGATTGAATTTAAACTGTTTCATAAAATATATATTTTGTCAGTGCATAAATCCTGTGAAAAGTAAAAAATAAGGCATTAAATTTGCTTTGAATGTATAATATAGGAATTTTAAAATACCTAAAGGAGTATTATTA
>JAGLFE010000386.1 GCA_023144675.1 Thiomargarita sp.
AAACAAACCTAAAAGTTTGAACCCGTTTAAACTCCGAAACTTTTTTTGTTTTTTAATTCTATATAGCTTATTTTAAAGTTTAGTTGATAGATAGTTACAAATTATGTTATAATTCAAAAAAATTTATATTTATAAAAAATCATTTAATAATTAAAAACTATGCAAGCTTTTACAACTTTAACTGGCTTAGTTGCCCCACTAAATCGCGCAAATATTGATACCGATGCAATTATTCCCAAACAATTTTTAAAATCAATCCATCGCACTGGGTTTGGACCTAATTTATTTGATGAATGGCGTTATTTAGATTATGGCGAACCAGGACAAGATTGTAGTAATCGTCCATTAAATCAAGACTTCATACTTAATCAAACACGTTATCAAGGCGCACAAATTTTATTAGCCCGTCAAAACTTTGGCTGTGGTTCAAGCCGTGAACACGCACCTTGGGCATTATTAGATTACGGATTTAGAGTAATTATTGCGCCTAGTTTTGCCGATATTTTTTATAATAATTGTTTTAAGAACAGTATTTTACCCGTTATTTTAGATGAAAATACTATTGACAAATTATTTCAAGTGGTGCAAACGACCGAAGCTTATCAATTAACTGTTGATTTAACCTGCCAGACTATTACTACTCCTACAAATGAAAAAATTACATTTGAAATTGATGGTTTTAGAAAACATTGTTTAATTAATGGTTTAGACGATATTAGTCTTACCTTAAAATATACTGATGACATCATTGCCTACCAAAATCGGCGTAAACAAGAAGCTCCCTGGCTTTTTTAACTTTTTATCCAATTATTTAATTTTATGACAACAACAATTGCAATTTTGCCCGGTGATGGTATTGGTCCAGAAATTATAGCCGAAGCAATTAAAGTATTAGAAAAATTATCCAGTAAATTTGGTTTACAAGTTAAATTAACCGAAGGATTGGTTGGTGGAGCGGCGATTGATGCAACTGGACATCCATTACCTAGTGAAACTTTAGAATTAGTTAAACCAGCTGATGCAGTTTTATTAGGTGCGGTCGGTGGCTATAAATGGGAATCTTTAGATATTAGCCTGCGTCCAGAAAAAGGTTTATTAGGATTACGTTCTGAATTGGAATTATTTGCCAATTTACGACCAGCTTTATTATTTCCAGAATTAGCTGATGCTTCAACTTTGAAACCAGAAGTTGTT
>JAGLFE010000387.1 GCA_023144675.1 Thiomargarita sp.
CCGTGCGCCTCTACGGTTAGGGAATAAAATAATCATATAAATTTAAATTGAATTTGGGGAAAAAAACCCGCCTTTGGCGGGTAAAAGTGTAAAGAACAAAAGGATAAAGTGCAATAGAGTAACAGTTTAAAGGGTAAAAAAGACCCTCAAAACACCAAAAAAACACGAAACCCGAGGAAGTTGTTCCTGCCATCTGGGTAATGCCAATTACGAAAAGCAGACCGAGTATAGTTAGGATTGTTGAACCACGACCCGCCACGCCACACTCTTAATTTGTTACTTGTTGCGTAATCCCAAACACTACCATCAGTAGGGGCATTTTTATAATTATCATGATATTTATCGGCGCACCATTCCCAAACATTACCTACAGTATCATATAAACCAAATTTATTGGCACTAAAAGAACCTACTGGTGCGGTTTCTTTATTATCCCAACGACTACCACAACCATCACAGTTTGCTTTATTATTTTCAATACTATTTCCCCACCAATATTTAGTGGTAGTTCCAGCCCGTGCTACGTATTCCCATTCCGCTTCGGAGGGTAAACGATATTCTTTAGCGGTTTGTTTAGAAAGCCATTTGGTATAAGCCACCGCATCATTCCAAGAAACATTAATTACAGGGCGATTACCTCGTCCCCAACCTTCGTCATCTGGTTTTTTATTCCAAAACCACCATCCAGTTGCTTTAGCAAATCTATCATATTCGGCAAAAGTTACTTCGTATATTCCCGCCGCAAATTGGTAGTTAATATTAACCCGATGCACTGGTTTTTCATTATCATAACCACCGCCTTGAATATCGCCCATTTGAAAACTTCCCGCTGGAATCACCACCATTTTGGGACCTAAACCACCGTCTTTTAAACGGTCTTGAAATTCTTCGCCTGATGATAAATATGAAGATATTGGAGACGAATCCGACAAACTGAACTCCCAATTTTGGTTAAATTCAGACAATATGCCCCAAACATTTAATTTATCATCATTTCCTAAAGCAACACCAATAAACAAAGGCTTATTTTGACTACTTTCATACATTTTTTTCGCCGCCTTAATCGGAATTTTAATAATTGCCGTTTCAGGAAAATCTTGTTTAAAAAAAGTTTTAAGCCACTCGGCTTGCCAATCTAGTTTCAATGAAAACAATCTTTCATCAGCATCATAAGTTTCCAAATAAGCTTCCCCAACTCGATAATCTAAATTACGTGTTTTGCCCATTTGGGTAAATTTAACTAACAACTGTTGTTCACGTTTTAAAAACTGTTGAGTTGTTTCAAACATATTTTTTGTCGGCTTAAAAATGGCATCAAA
>JAGLFE010000388.1 GCA_023144675.1 Thiomargarita sp.
TTTATTTGCGTAACTTCAGTTATTAGTATAAAGACGACTCAGTTTTTTATTTAGGACTATAAAATTTTATAGTAAAACTTTCGCCAAATAATATTCTGAAAACCGTAAACTGGCAAAAAAAGATTCCTTAATCAGGCGTTTAGAAAAACAACGATAGGGTTTAGTTATATAAGTAACAGGCATATCCACAATACAAGCAGCAAGGCAACCAGTTAACAATCTATCATCAACCAACATCATATTTTGAGGCGATTGTTTAGTAAGTTGAATGACTTTTTCTAAACCATCTGGATAAGGTTTTTTCTTGACATTCGTAATGAATCGAATACCCGAATAATGTTGCTTAAAATAATTAACCCGCGCTGGTAACGGTTTATTCGATAAAATAAAGATATTATTCGCCCCTAATATATTAACGCATAATTGCAACCAAGCTTGGATTTCTGAAGTTGGAAAAAGTTCGCCATGGGCAGATAAAACACCATCAAAATCTAAAATTAAAATATTAATACCTTGTTGCTTAATAACTGTGGGCGAGATTTGAACAGCGGTTTGTTGCTTAGATGTTGTATCAACAATTTTTACTAAACAATTACGATAATGAAACAAGCTTTTTAAAGTAAAAACAGAACGTTTAAGAGTTTCCATTTTTGTCTGCCATTAAGGCTTCAAGTTCATAAACAGTTTTGGGTAAATCGGCTGTTAAAACTTCATGTCCTTTCTCAGTTACTAATATATCATCCTCAATGCGTATTCCTATATTCCACCACTGTTGTTCAATATCTTCCGCTTCGGGTATATAAATTCCCGGTTCCACAGTTAAAACCATACCAGCTTCAAAATCGCGCCAAGCATCATTTATTTTATAATTTCCACCATCATGCACATCTATTCCCAGCCAATGTCCAATTCGGTGCATATAAAATCGTTTATAAGCTTCTTCGGCGATTAACTTATCTAACTTGCCGATTAATAAACCTAATTTTAACAAGCCTTGAGTAATGACTTTAGTTGCTGCTTTATAAGGTTCAATATAACAATTACC
Organism: Thiomargarita sp.; assembly: GCA_023144675.1. GTDB lineage: Bacteria > Pseudomonadota > Gammaproteobacteria > Beggiatoales > Beggiatoaceae > JAGLFE01. The sequence continues at coordinate 1,046 of JAGLFE010000388.1, forward strand.
TGGATAAATCTTATTGATTGCCGCTTTTTGGGCATTAAGTACTAATTCATAAATAATTTTTTGGGGTTTGGTAAAATGTCCATTAACTGGAAAGGTACGAGATATATCAGATGCGTAATAATTAGATTCAGCTCCAGCATCAATTAATACTAATTCCTTGTCATTTAAACGGTGATTATTGGCAGTATAATGAAGCGTACAAGCATTTCTACCACCAGCAATAATAGTTGGAAAAGCTAAACTGCGTTGCCCTTGTTTCATACATTCATGTATCATCGCCGCTTCTAATTCATATTCATATAAACCTGGACGACAAAGTAACATGGCACGTTTATAGGCTTGAATCGTCATTTTAACAGCATTGCGTATTTCTGCAATCTCGGCTTCATTTTTATGCAAACGCATTTCATTTAAAACATGGTCTAAAGCCACCATTTCATAAGGAGCGGTTACGCCACGACGAACCTGTTCCCGCAAAGAGTTAATCCATTCGGTTATTTTCTCATCAAATTCTTGATAATATCCCATTGGATAATAAATTCGTTGACAACTTTCCATTAATCCTGGCACAATATCATCAATATCAGTAATAGGAAAAGCATCATCTGCACCGTATAATTCACAAGCTCCTTCCAGTCCAGCACGGCTACCATCCCAAGTTTCTTTTTCCTGATTCCTTTCCCGACAAAATAGTAGATATTGTCCCTGTTCGCGGTGCGGTATAATTACGGCTAACGCTTCTGGTTCAACAAAGCCCGTTAAGTAATAAAAATAGCTATCTTGGCGATAAGGATGATAAATATCACGATTACGAATTTTTTCTGGCGCAGCTGGCAAAATAGCCATACTATTTTCGGTTAATAGAGCCATCAACTGTTGGCGATGCTTTTTAAACTCATTTTTATCCATTATATTACTCGTTTATATTAGATTCTTCATATAAATTTATAATGCCAATTTTGATATATTCAACCACTTGCATATAATTCTCCTCCAAATTATCACTATTTTCAGATAATTCAATTTTTGAAATCGCAATCATATCATTTACGAATTCCTTACTATCATTTGTAAAACTATCAATTTTACTATGCGCCATTCCTATACCAAATAAAAATCCCTCACACCATCCACCTAAAGCTTGGGTTCTATCCTTTAAAGCAATTTCATCTTCAGGCAACAGAGGCATAAACTCACAATCGATTGAATTTAACTGCTCTAAAGTATAATTTTTGACTAAAAGCAACTGTTCTTCACATTTATAGGCTAAACCATCTTGTACCGATATTTCACCTAAAACATGGGTTAACCAATTTACCTGAGAAAATGATTGTGAACATAATAAACCACATAATATTCCATGTGCTTCCGCCGCTGACATTAATGCGCCTACATGTTCTAAGGATTTATTAATAGGTTCGTATAGTTCTTGCATAAATTTTTGGGTTTTAATTAGAAATGTGAACGACTTTAGGGGGTAAAATTAAATTATAGGACTTACGCATTGACAAAAATTTTAGGTTTGTTTGAAATATCAAAGCTTTGGACTACAAAACTTGTTTTAATTTGCCAATGGATTTAACAACTTTATATTTTTAATCCATTTAAAATCTGAAATATTGGCTGTTACTAAAGTTAAATTATTTAATATTACAGTTGCTGAAATAATTGAATCTCCTAATGATATTTTATGTTGTTGCCGTAGTTCCACAGCCTGTTCTAATATTGATTGAGAAATAGGAATAATGCTTGCGTTTTTGAAAAATTATGTAAAATCTTCTTTGTCAGATATCGTCAATCTATGATAACCTAAAACTTCCACATAACTAACAGCAGATACAGCAGGATTATGTTCTGCTATTAATTTACGTAACTCTACAAATTCTGGTTTAATCGCATAAATTATTGCATTGCTATCCAATAACATAATTTATTTTCTGCCAAGTAATGGATGTTCTTTTCGAATTTCCCTTTGCCAAGTTACAGGATCAGAAATATGAAACAATGCCTGTCTATCCGCCATACGCTGAAGAATATTTGCCATACTTTGACCTTGATTAGAATTTGGTTGCATCTGTAAAGATAATCCCTCTTCTTTTGCAAGTTGTGTCAGTAAAGACTGCATCAATTGGAATTTATCGGAATGAGATAATGATTCAATTAATGGTACAATTTCTGCTATGGACATTTTTATTTACTTAATTATTTAGAAAATAAGATTTTACATTGTCTGAACTGTAATTTCTGTGATTGAATGATGAACTGTGGTTGCAATTAATTAGCAAAATACATATCATAATCTATCATACAAAAAAGAATGAGTGATTACAAAATTTTTAATACGAGCTAGAACGCAGCCACTACCGCATCACCCATTTCTTTAGTACCAACTATTGTTTTACCTGCTTGTTCAATATCGGCAGTACGTAAACCATTTTGCAATACTTGGCTGACCGCATTTTCAACTTTATCAGCTAATTCGGCTT
>JAGLFE010000389.1 GCA_023144675.1 Thiomargarita sp.
ATGGCAACTAAAACTCCACAAATAATCTTATCTGGTTTGCCTCTCAGATTAGTCAAAGAAAATCTGTTACCAACCGAAATAGCAGAAGAGGCTTTACTAAACAAAAAAGTTTCTTTTGTTAGTTACATTGTCCAAAATAGACACATGGATGGCGATAAACTTGCACTCATTGCTGCTCAAGAATTTGGTATCCCTCTAATAGATATAAGAAGTGTTAAACTGGATCCTGAACTTGTGCAAAAATTAGAACAAAGTTTTTGGGAACAATATAAAGCCATTCCAATTTTTAGTCGAGGTAATCGTATTTTTGTTGCTATTTCTGATCCAAGCAGCAAGATAGATAGGGATGCCCTTGATTTAATAAAATTTAAGACTGGAATGCATACTGATCCTGTCATAGCAGAAGATAATAAACTACTGAAAGTCGTTGAACGTGCTTTAGAGTTTTTTAGCGATGGCATGGATTTAGAAGGAGATTTAGAAGGGGAACTTAGCTTCGGTGAAGATGAAAAAGCTAAAAAAGAGGAAGAAGAAGTAGTTGATCTTGCAGAAGAAGCTCCTATTGTTAAATTTGTTAATAGAATGTTGCTTGATGCCTATAAAATGGGGGCTTCTGATTTACATTTTGAGCCTTATGAAAAATATTATCGAGTACGATTTCGGGTTGATGGAATGCTGCAAAGTGTTGCTAATCCTCCTATTACGGTTGCTAGAAAATTAGCCGCTCATATCAAAGTTATGTCAGGTCTTGATGTATCAGAATGCCGAGTTCCTCAAGATGGACGGATTAAGCTTAATATTTCCAAAAAGAAATATATTGTTTTTCGTGTCAGTACTTGCCCTATTTTATATGGTGAAAAAATTGTGATGCGGATTTTAGACTCTTCAGCCGCCAACTTAAATATTGATATATTAGGTTATGAGGAAAATGATGAAGAGCCGATGAAAAATCAAAAGCAATTGTATTTAGATGCTTTGAGTAATTCTTATGGCATGGTATTAGTTACTGGTCCAACTAGAAGTGGTAAAACTGTTTCGCTTTACACTGGAATTAATATTTTAAATCAGGAAGGGGTCAATATCTCAACGGCAGAAGACCTGGTGGAAATTAACTTACCGGGGGTAAATCAAGTACAAATTGATGAAAAAACTGGGATGACTTTCGCTAAAACCTTGAAAGCTTTTCTACGTCAAGACCCTGATATTATTTTGGTTGGAGAAATTCGCGATTTAGAAACGGGTGAAATTGCGATTAAGGCAGCTACTACTGGACACATGGTTATGTCCACCTTACACACTAATGATGCGCCGCAAACTTTGACTCGTATGATTGATATGGGAATTGCGCCTTTTGCAATTGCATCAGCGGTTAATCTTATTATGGCACAGCGTTTATGTCGTCGATTATGCAGTTGTAAAATTGAACAGGATATTCCTAAAGAAGCTTTATTAATAGAAGGTTTTACTGAAGAAGAAATAGATAATCCTGACTTTAGACTTTATTCTCCCCGCAAAGGAGGTTGTAAAGAATGCAATTATTTAGGTTATAAAGGAAGAGTTGGTGTTTATCAAGTAATGCCTTTATCTGATATAATGAAACGTTTTATTATGGAAGGAAAAAATGCAATTACAATAGCAGACCAAGCTCGTAAAGAAGGTATTCCTGATTTGCGTTTTTCGGGTCTGAAAAAAGCCAAAGATGGCATGACTTCATTAGAAGAAGTAAGTCGTGTCATTAGTAAAGAGTAAAATTGAACGATTATTAAACATTTTTGGTAGTCCTGAATAATGTAGTGATTTTTCAGATAAATTTGTTAAGTATCAAATATTTATAAAGTTTAGAACTACTTTGTGCAGGACTACTACATTTTTCAATAATAAATAT
>JAGLFE010000039.1 GCA_023144675.1 Thiomargarita sp.
CTCAGCACTACATTTTATATGTATTTCCTAAAATGGTAGATAGTTACGTTTTAGGTAAAGTAAAATAAAAAGTACTGCCCTGATTTAATTGACTTTCTATTCCTACTTTACCACCGCATCTTCCAGCGATACGTTGCACAATAGATAAACCTAAACCATGTCCATCAATTCTTGCTTGACCAATACGAGTAAAGGGAATAAATAAATGTTTTTGTTCCTCCAGCGATAAACCTTTACCATTATCGCGTACCCAAAACTTAACAAAATTATCTGTTTGCACTGTTGAACCAATTTCTATTATTGGTGGTTTACCCCCATATTTAATCGCATTTATAATATAATTTAACCACACTTCTTCTATCCAAGGTGAATAACCTATTGCTGTTGCCCATTGTTTGGGCATAATTAATTTACCCTGATATTTATTAAGTAAAGGAGTAATTTGAGTTTCCATAATTTGTGATATTACTTCTTGCATATTCAGCGATTGCATCGGTACTTCTTGACTACGCGAACTAGATAATAATAGTAACGCATTAATAATACTTAGCATCTTATCGCCAGCCATCTGAATTATTTGCAATGGCTTCAACATTTTTTCTGTTGACCAATTATCTAAATTAGCAATCAACATATCACTCATATTTGATACTCCATTTAATGGATTCTTTAAATCATGAGCTACAGTATGAGCAAAGGATTCTAATTCACTATTTTGCTGTTGTAATTCAACTGCTTGTTGTTCAAGTATTTGTTGCTGTTTTCTCAGCATTAAATGAGCTTTTACTCGTGCTAAAACTTCATCTGGTTGAATTGGCTTAGTAATATAATCTACCGCTCCAACTTGAAATCCCTTAACTTTATCAACCGTATCCGATAATGCACTCATAAAAATTATTGGAATATTACGAGTATCTTCCTTTTTTTTCAAACGGCGACAGGTTTCAAAACCATCTATTCCTGGCATCATTATATCCAATATAATTAAATCAGGTTTAGTATATTCCATCTGTTCTATCGCATCATCACCGCTTTCAGCGACATTTACTTTAAAACCTAAATCCCGCAAATAGTTAAACAATAAACCTAAATTTTCAGGCAAATCATCTACAATTAGTAATGTACTATCAGTTATATCAATCATGTTTAATTAGCTGTTTAGAAGTTCAGGTAAATATTTAAATTTAAAAACTCACATTATAACTATTTGCAGTATATCATAGCCTATCTATATCAATAATAAGACCTTCACGTGCAATATGACAATCCATATTAGATTTACGGGCTAAAACTTGTTCAACTACAGCTTGATGAAGTGTTTCTATTTTATCATCATTATAATTCGGGTCAACATGAAAAAGATATAATTGCTTTACATTAGCATCCATGGCACAATTAGTAGTGTCAATATAACAAGAATGTCCCCAGCCACGTTTTTTAGCATAATCTTCTGGCGTATATTGCGCATCATGGATAAAAACATGACTATCTCTAATCGTTTCTACGGATTTATCCCATTCCTCTTTTTCCATAGCCTTATTGAATATTAATTCATCTTCAGTCATTTCATCTTGTTGATCTAATGTTGTTTGCTCAATAAATCTTAATTCATTATCAGAAGCATAGATAATTTGTTTACCATGAACTTGAATACGATAACCAAATGTGCTACCAGGGTGATGCACATTAAAAGTTTCTATTTTGAATGGACCATATTCTAAAACACTATTTTTTGCCTTTAAATAATTAATATCTGCCATCCAAGTTTCAACATCAACTGGGAAATAAGGATCAACCATTTGTCCTGATACGCATCGTTCTATTTCTGCCTGACTTTCTCCAGGACCATAAATATTAAGCTTCCAACCAGGAATGAAAGCGGGGATAAAAAATGGTAAACCAGAAATATGATCCCAATGATAATGAGTTATGATAATAGTTAATTCTTTAATATCTTTTTGCCCAAGCAAAGAATTACCAAGCGGAATAATACCAGAACCACCATCACAAATTAAAATATGATCATCTACTCGCAGTTCAACACATGAAGTATTGCCACCCACTCGCATATGACTACCAAATGGTGAAGGGTAAGAACCACGTACACCCCAAAAACGTATATAATTTAAATTACTTTTATCCATTATTTTTTTTTAAATATTATTTTTTGAAATGCTGTGATTGGCTATTTTGAGACTGGCTCTTCTATATTTAGATATTTGCAAACCACTTCCCTAATTTTTTGAAAACGCACTGGTTTAATAAGAAAATCAACTGCACCTAATTGTCTAGCAACCTGACGATCTTGTGCATAATCCTTAGAGGTAACCATGATAACTTTTGTATCTTTTTGGAATTCTAGTTGTCGCAATTCTTTAAGCAAATTTAGCCCATCCATGCCAGGCATAATAATATCTAAAAATAATAAATCGGGTTGATTTCTTCGCAAATAAGGAAAAACTTCTGCCGCCGATTTAAAACCAATAAAGTTAATTGCTAATGGTTGTAGGCTAAACTGATATACAGCAATTGAAGTCTCACTATCATCCACAACCACAACGGTTGGTATTGTAGTATCAGTCATATTGTAGGTTCATAAATAGCTTATTCTGATAAATAATTATTCAGAAAATTAATATAAAAAATGACTATAATGTATAGGCAATATAGAATTAAATAATTAAATTATAACATATAAAGTAATAATTTAGGTATTAATAATTATTAAATTTAATTTCGAGTTAAAAAAATATCTTGACATAAACCTGTTTTTAATTTAACACCAGTAAAATTTTGTTCTATTTGCCTAGATAATTTTTCTAATTTAGAAGAATTTATTTTAATATTTATTCGATATTTGGTTTTATCTTGATAGCGTTTTTGGATAATGACATTATTAAAACCTTTAGCTTTTATATTTTTAAAACGTTTATCAGCATAAAAATTGTTTTTATAATAACCTAATGAAATAGCGTTATTAAATTCACCTTTAGTAACGATTGCGTGTTCTTTTATTCCATGTCGAAACAGTTGATTTTGGATTTGTAAAGCAATTTTTCTACTTTTAACTACTGGCAAATATACCCAAGTTAATTTTGGTATTTTTATTATATAAGCTTCTATTTTGGTAACAACTATTGCCCATTTTTTGAGTAATTTTATTCCATTTTTAGCTGCTTTTTTACTGGTATAATTTTCAATTTGCACACAACTATAATTTATTTTTGGAGAAGCTAGTTCTGCTTCAGAATCAACTATTACAACTTGTTCAGTTAAATTTTTATTCAGTAGTTCATTTTTAGAAACTATTGTTACCGCTTCCGTGCTAAAATCATCAACAGGAATTGGTTGTTTATCAGCAATTTCAATTTTTTTAGACGATAAATCTGGTAAATAAATATCTATTTTTTCAGTAACTGGTGTAATTAATTTGTTAAAATTTGGCGTTATTTTATCAACTTTATCGGGTGCTAATATTACTTTTTCATCAAAAATAATAGCGACTGTTTTAGAATCAGCTATTTCAGCATTAACTGTTTCAGAATCAATTGCTTTATTATCTAATGGAACAACATCATCCGATAATATTACTTCTTGATTAGTTGCAACCTTTATAGATTCTGGAACTTGATATTCACCAACTAATAGCAACTTTGGTAAATCACTTTCCTTATAATCATAAGAAACTTGAATTTGATGATTAGCTTGCCATGGAAACCAGGTAAATAAACCACGTTCCCAAAATAAAAATAACAAGTTTAATAATAATAATAAAAAGGCAAATGTTCTCATTGGTTATCAACCGCAATTACTTGGATTCCACGTAAAACGAGTTCAGGTATTAAGCGATAAGGTCGGCGCAACAAATTGGTTAATTTAGAAGCCAATCCACCAGTTAAAATAAAATTAATATTCTGTTGGTCTAAATTATTAACTAAATATTCTATTAAACCAATAGTTGTATAAGCAATTCCTAAAGCTATGCCCGTTTGAGTATCTCGTCCTAAAAAACTGGTCTTATCTTTTGGTAAATTAATCATATCGAAATTAGCTAGTTGATATGCCTGTTTCGACAAAGAATTTTGCATGGTAACCAATCCAGGTATAATTAATCCTCCTTGATGGTAACCATTAGCTAATAATATATCTACAGTTGTTGCCGTACCGCAATCGATAATGCAAAAGTTAGTATTTTCTTGCAAGTTATAAGCAGCAATTAGATTTAACCAGCGGTCAATGCCTAATTGCTTTGGTTTATTATAACCGTTTATAACTTTAGCATAATTAATTTGAGTTTGCAAGAATATTGGTTTTAAGTTCCAGCAAGATTTGATACAATTTCTTAATATTTTAGCTTTTTCAGCACCAGCTACGTTTGCGACCCACACTGATGTTATGTCATATTCTGACCAAGAGGAAATTAATTTAGCAGTAAAATTATTTTCTTGATAAAATAAACTAACTGGTAAACTTAAATTATTGTAATTATAAGTTGCCCATTTTAAACAACTATTACCCATATCGACAAATAGCATCATAAGCGTAAACTAACTTCGGCATCAGTATAAGTTATCACATTTTTACCTATTTTAACTAACAAAGCTCCTTGTTGATTAATTCCTTGGGCAATACCAGATATATAAGTTGCTGATTTATTAGCTATCTTTAAGCTAACTGGCTTACCATAACTTAAATCATATTTATACCAATCTGCTTGGTATGGTGCTAAACCTTGATGAGGATAGTTTAGCAAAGTTTGTAAACATTGGTCAATTAATATTGCTGCTAATTTATTACGAGAAATAGTTTTATTTCCTAATATTGTAGATAAATCTACCCAAGGCTGGTCAATTGTTTTAATAGAATGAGGCATTTTAACATTAATACCAATACCATAAACTATTTCATAATTATTTGCTTGACAATAACTTTCTAATAATAAACCAGCTAATTTATGTTGATGCCATAATATATCATTTGGCCATTTTATTCCAATGTCCGATATACCTAATGAATATAAGCTATTAGCTACAGTAATTACTAAAGCAATATTAAGACCAGTTAGTAATTTTAGGTTTTGATAACGATATTTTAGCGACAAGCATATACCACTACCGTATGGGGAAATCCAGCTTTTGCCCTGCCGACCACGCCCTGCTGTTTGATACTCAGTAAGACAAGCAAATGGTAAACTTCCATGATATTTGGTCAGAGCATATTGATTGCTAGAATCTAAGCTTGAATGTATTTCTAAGTTTAAAATGGTTCTTATTTGATTAGAAATATTGGTTAATATTATTGATTTATCAAATAACTCTAAAGAAGATTTTGATTGATAATTGGTGGTTAATTGATTTTGCACGGTATTATTTGTGGATAAATATTAGTAAAATTTTAACACGATTGATGCGCTTCGTTCCTCAGTAGCATCCTACATTTTTTACTTAATTTTATACGTATTTCTTAACTTGGTAGATAGTTACCTTCAGTTAATAATTAATTTAAACTTTAATAGAATAAATGAACACACTCAGTCTAAAAGAAGCAACTACTAATTTACCTAATATTGTTGCGGAAACAATTCAAAATAATGATGAAACCTTCATTGTATCTGATAAAGGTACTGTTATTATGATAGATCAAAATTATGGGTAAGAAATTCAAGAAATTTTAAATTTGCTTCGTGATAAAAAATCTTTAGTAGCCTTATTAGAAGGACATCAACAACGAGAACAAGGATTGATTCCTCAGAGTAAAACCATAGACGAAATATTTAATGACATACAAAATTAATATTTTATCCAATGCTGAGAATGATTTAAACTGGTTTAGAAATAAATCCAAAAAAGATTACCTAAAATGTTTTGATTTGGTTAGAGCGATTGCTGTTGACCCAAGAAATGGTATTGGGAAACCTGAACGACTTAAATATTTCGGTAAAGAAGTTTATAGTAGAAGAGTTAATCACAAAAATAATCTATACGATTTATGAGGAAAAACAAGTTGTAGATATTTCCTCATGTAAAGGACATTATAAATTTTAGCAAATGTAGGGCAGACATACAAAATAAGTAACTATTTACCAAGAAATACGTA
>JAGLFE010000390.1 GCA_023144675.1 Thiomargarita sp.
ATTGTTACAAAATTTGCTAGTTTAGGAATTAGGCATTGAAGTTACGCAGATATGAAAAATTGAAAACCAAATGTTATCAGGCTTATGAAAATTCAATACAGACAGATATAAAATCTAAAGTCTTATATTTTCTTGGTTTCTATTTTATTTGCGTAACTTCAGTTAATAGTTTAAGTCAATTTTACAATTACTTTTTCACTTTTTTTCTAGGACGACGCACCACTTTAGCTTTAACTAGCATATTATTTAGGGTTTCCATTGCTAGGTCAACATCCGCTTTAATATGTTTTTCCACTAATTGCTCGAAATATTTTGATATTTCTATTTTGGCACGTTTTCCTTCTTTAACTTCTTGCGAATGTCGTTTTTGTTCTTCTTCAGCCGCAATTAGTTCGGCTCTTTCCTGTTCATCAATTGATAAATAAGTTCGATAATTGGATTTAAAAATACGTTTGCGAGCGATTTGATAATATTTAGGAAATTCATCCAGTGCAGTTTTCCCTCTCATTTCCAATTTAGTTGCAAATTTTTTATCCGAAATTTTTATTTCTTTACAAATTCTCTGTACAGTGGTTTTATTAGATAAATGAATCATTAATAATTGGGTTAAATATTTTTTTGTTTCTTGACGAGTAATAATTTGATTACCAGCAAAAACGGTGTTTTGCATATAAATTTGTTCAAAGGCAAAGAATTGTCCTTGCTTAATAAACGCTGAATCCAATAGTTTAATAAACCCTTTATTTGCTTGACGTGGATCGGGAATAAATTGGCGAGCAATATCTAGAAATTGTGCCCAAACTTCAAAAATTGCTCTTTGAAATAAAGCGTATTGAATAATGGAAGCGGTATATCGCTCTTTTTTATTTCTAACCGAGGTTTCAAAATTTCGGTAAACAATACGAGTGCTTTCAAACGATTTTCCGTCCCCAATTGGCATATAATTTATAACTTGATTCAAGACTTGTTTAGCTTCTAAAGCATCTTCTTGTTCGCTATTAGCTAAATTTTTTAATTCATTTATTTCGTCGCAAAAAATTTCAAAATTAGTGGCAAATTCCAATGTTCCGAAAAAAATTAAATCTAAACAAGGAATTAAATAAGTTTCTATTTGTTGTTCTAAAATATTTTTTTGGGATAAAGCAAATTTATTCCAAGCTACTGAAGGATAATCTATATTTTCATCTTTAATTTTGGGGTAAAGTTGCTCTTTAATATCTTCCAATTGTAATAAATATTCTATTATACGTTTGCGACTGCCAACACTTTCTGCTAAAGCTTTATTCAAAATGCCGATAGTGGTAATGGAATGAATACGGGTAATTTTATTAGAATCACTTTTGCCCTTAGTATTCCATTCAATTACCGCCAGTCCTTCTCCGCTATGTTGACGTAATACGTAATCGCAAAATTTTCGACAAGTAATATTACCAATGCTATCATCTGATAGTAAAATATTAAAATGTCCACCTACTTGTTTAGCGGTATTATTTACATCAACGAATAAATGGCGAAATACTTCGGGAACGGTGGGTATTTTATAAGGCGCATATTCTTGATTTTTTTGTTCAGTTGCGTGCGGGGCAAATAAAATACAAACGGGAACACCTAAATATTCAAGTAAATGCGGTGATTTTTCGTAAACTTGTCTTAAAGTAAATAATCGATGTTGTCCGTCAATAATAACTAATTTAGTTCCATATTGATTGCCTTTAGCTAATTTTAGTTCTAATTGCACTGGTTGACATTGAACACCGATGGCAGTGGTTTTATTTTTAATCGGGACTTGGATGCAATAAGCTTGAGGACTTGCACTTAAAAAATAAGTAAGTTTAAATAACCCCGCCCATTCTCGTATTACTAATTCTTTGTTATTAAGTTCATTGTGTGCGATATAACTTTTTTCATTTGAATAATAGGGTTCCATTGATTTGCCTTTAGTAGGCACAATTGCAGCTAATAATGGCGGAAAAAAGACTGATCGAGAGCGAATTTCAGCTAAAGTTAAGTCTTTAGAACTTGGATTTAGATAGGGTTCTATTTCAATTCGTACCCTTTCTTCATCAATATCGCGTTGCATTAAAAGTTCAAAATCAAGCTGTTCGGGATGAATATCTCTTGCAAAAGTTAATTCAAATAATTCCGAAGCCATAAAGCTGGTCATAATGTATTCAATGGGAAAAGATTCACCACTGTAAAAACGCCCAAAGCTACCTACACGTTCAAAATTATAGATTTGTTCCTCACCAAAGGCTTCTAAAGGCATAAAGACCTTCCTTATTAATGTATTTTATGACAATTATTTGAACGTTTTTCAGTGGCAACTTCTATATTATTTAATAATTGCAAATTAGTTTTTTACAGTTAAATAGTATTAAAAATACCTAATTTTGTATAAAAATGTTCAAATTATTAATTAGTAACGAAGTATAGCAAGGAAAGGATAAAAATAGGAATAATAGCAAAAATAAATTTACTATTAATATTGATTAACTGTGAAAATAGCTGAAAAATATATTTTATATTATGGTTGAAAAATTCTAATCATAACTTTATCATTTTCTACTGGAAAATGGTAATACATTTTTATATTTTGAGTGTAAGGATAGATAACACGGGCAACAGATTGAATTCTTAACTTAGTTATCATTAAAAAGTTGCTATGTTCCTTATCAGAAGTAGCTACATTTGATAATATTTTTATAGAATAAGAGGAATTAATTTTTAAATTTTGTAGAACTTTTTCAATTTTATTTTGTTCATTTTTACTTAAATAAGTATTTTTTAATTCAAATTGTACCATGAATTGTTGCTTCAGATTATCTGATTCTATAGGTATATTATAAGTATTTTTTATATTTATGGCTAATTTTTTAATCGGTTTATTTATTGGTATAGTTGTAATTGATTTTGCCTGAAGTTCATTAAATACAATACTTTTCAATGGCGAAAATTCTAAACTAATATAATTAACAATCCAAGTAAATAAAGAAATATTAATTACCAAAAGAAAAAACAATATACCTACTTTTATAAATGTTTTAAACATAATAAATTATTAGCCAATTTAACAATATAAGATTATTCATTTTTCAATACATTTAACGTTGGTCAGTCGGTTTGTATAGATTTGCAAAATGTTGTTTAATATATTTTGCTTTAAATAATCCTTCTTTAATATGATTAATCACAATATTTCCCAGTTATTGGAAAATATGTCAAAAATTTAACAATCTGACATAAAACAGTCTATTTTCTTAACTTATTCTATATTACGTTTATTTGTAACTATCTACCAATTA
>JAGLFE010000391.1 GCA_023144675.1 Thiomargarita sp.
TTGGGGGGAGTGAGCAATTACAAATATAGCATAATATTTCACAATAAGTCTTTCTACAATATGCAATTTAGAATTATCATAGAAACGCAATACCGTATAAAATTCACTTGATTGTCCAATCTTATCTGAGCGATCAAAAATTTCTAATATCTCAATTTTAATCTCTTGACGAGATAAAATGGTGTTTTGTATACGAATTAAGTAGTCGTGTAATTGTGTCATGAAGATGAAATAGGTAAAGTATATTGCGTCAATAAATTAAACAGCCCTTCCATTTCTGTTTTCATTTCTTGATACATTTCATACCTATTTGCCCAACGGATAAACTCAATACTATCGTCCATTTCGCCATTCTAAAAACGGTTAAAAAATTCTTGAGAACTCAGTTGATGTTTAAACTCAAACACGGTTAAATCTTTTATTACTTGAATAAAGTCATTCAATGGTGATGTTTTGGTAAGTGCTTGATATAAAGCTTCTTTAAGTAATAGTTCTGACTTTGGTATGTTTTTTTCGTAATTACTCACCCCACCCCTAAATATATGTAACCAATTGAATTTAAAGGTAATTTTTAATGAATAAAACCTTCTATTTTTAAATAACGTATTTTTATAAATAGTTGATTTTATTAGTATTTAATTTTTTCGATTTTATTTGTTATTTTTTAGCTAATTTTTTTACTTTTTAAATCAATTAGTTATATGCTACTACCTGGGGTGAGCAATTACTTTTTTTCAGTAAATTTAACTATAGCCATGATTTTCTCCTGAAATAATTGCAACCAGCTCATTATACCACAAAATCACATTATATCATCGTGTATTAGAAGGCTGTAAGAGAAAACAAAATCAGCGTTTCACCCACCATTTTTTATTATCACGAAACCATGAGTTTTTAGAAATTAAATAGCATTACTTATTTAGCACTATCAAATATTTATAATTAACTAAAATAGTAATTACTTATATAACTTAAATTAGAAAATATAAATTTTTACGCAAATTTAACTTATGTATCCTGGTTAAATAAGAAATTAGAAAATAGTTGTTTCTTATTTTCAAAGTTTGATTCAATCAATTTTTTAATTTTTCTATTGATATTTTTATGAAATAACTCAATACTATTCAGATAGTTAGTAGTAAATTTTTATTTAATTTATTTATATCATTACCAAATAATAGTTTTATTTAAATAATTAGAATTTTTAAAATAAATATTTTTTTTAAATTAAGTTTAAATTTATATGGCTTTATTTTTATTGCAAATTAAAGCAGTTAATTATTGAAAAGTAAGAATAATGATATATTTGTAATTTAAGTAGTATAATATAAAAGTTAATAAACAAACAATTTTATTGTTAGAAACAATAATTTTAATCATTAATCTTAAATATTTGGAGCTAATTATATGAGTCAAACTTATTATGATGCTATTACTGAAATGGAAAAAACTAAAGTTAATAGTGAATACAAACTAGGCTGGATGGGTGGTTATTTGCAAAATCCTATGCGTGAAGAGCAACGTTTAAACGAAGCTTATGAAGCTGGATATACAGACGGCAATGATCGTAATACAGGCAATTTTTCTAATTGGGTAAAATAAATTCTTGAGATTAAAATAATCTTAAAAATTGTATGAAAGAGCGAAAATTTCAAATTTATTAACTATTTTTCGGCTAGAATTATTTAGGAAGAAATAGTGTGAAATTTTCGTCTTGAAAAGAATTTTAATCCTTTCATGTGAAGAGTGCAAATAAATAAACCTTATTTAGTTCGCACAAAATTATAATTAGGTAAGAATAATTTTAAATTAACTTTTAATTTATTTAAATTTTAATATTTATTCCAATAAAGTGATTAAATGCAAGCATTTCTAACATAACAATTTATATTTTAAAGTAATTATTTTATGGAGACAAAAGTAATTTATGCCTAACGTTTTTATGTATAGTACACGATTTTGCCCTTATTGTGTTAGAGCCGAGAATTTGCTTAATAAAAAAGGTGTTCAAGTAGAAAAAATTCTTGTTGATGATAATCCTCAAGAAAGAGAAAAAATGGTTAAAATTACCAATCGACGTACTGTGCCACAGATTTTTATTGGAGATAGGCATGTTGGAGGTTATGATGATTTGGTCGAACTTGATATGGATGGAGAACTTGAGCCTTTATTACAGAATAATTAAGTAAATGTATAAAAAATAAAAATATTAGGTATTTATAAAAATAAGTATTATTTTTAAATTTATTATATTCTTTATATGTTATAACAAGTTGATATTTAAGGATAATATATCCTTCTTAGAAGGGGTATTTTTAAAATTTTGGTCGTTATAATATTGACCTTGATATAGTAAATAAGTTATACTATTAAAATATAACTATATAACTTAATAAAATTAATTGCTATTTAAAAATAGATTTTTTGGTTTTTTAAATAATTTTAGTTTTTATACTGATTTTTAGTCTTATCTTTAAATTTTAATTTTTAACTAGAAAGGAAATATTATTTATGTTTAATTACTCTAGTCGCAAAACTTTAATCGGAGTAGTTACAGGTACTTTGCTTTCAGCGGCAAGTATTTCTGTTGTTACTGCTGATGATACTCATCATTTAATTGATTCTCGTGGAGAACCAATACGTACTTCTCGAGCAAATGAATGTGTCCAAACTCCAAACGTCCCTAATATAGAACCTAGATTACGTGATTTTTGTGGTGATATTATTGATAAAGATAAAGATGGAGTCAATGATTCATTAGACAACTGTCCTGATAATACATCCGATGAAATTTCACAAGGTGTATATGATAATGCCAGTTCAATGGGTAGAGATATAAACCAAGCTGCAAAAGATGCTAGTAATCAAGAAGGTTGTCCTGTAGATACTGATAGTGATAAAGTTCAGAATTATCGTGATGATTGCCCAGATAATACCCCTTTAGAAATTGAAGCTGGTGTAGATGCACGTGGTTGTCCATTAGATACTGACCAAGATGCTGTACCTGATTATAAGGACCAATGTCCAAATACAGTTCTTGGTGCGGCTGTTGATGAATATGGTTGTCGTATCATTAATAAAACTGCAATCGAAATAATTTTACCAGGCGATGTTACTTTTGCTTTCGGTAAATCTGGCTTAACTTCACAAGCTCAAGCTACTTTACAAACACTTGTTGACGAAACTGGTGTTGATTTCATTGAAACTATACAAATAGTTGGTCATACAGATAGTATTGGTTCTGAAAAATATAATCAAAAACTTTCTGAAAAAAGAGCAATTGAAGTAGCTGAATATATTATTTCATTAGGACTTCCAACTGAAAAAGTTACTCAATGGGGTGAAGGCGAATCTAATCCTATCGGTCCTAATAATACTAAAAAAGGTCGTGCTACTAATCGTCGAGTTGAAATAGAAATTAAGCAAATTAAGAGAAGAGAGGTTAATTAGTAATATTTGTTTTATGAAGTTATAAAAATTTTCTAAATTAACTTTTTAAGTGCGGTGTTCGATTAGGGCATCGCATTTTTTTTTGTTTAGAATTATTCTTTTAAAATAGCTAAATTTGGGAATAAAATAAGGAAAATTAAATATGTGTGGTATCATTGGAGCTGTGGCTGAACGTGATGTTGTACCGATTTTGATTGAAGGATTAAAACGCCTTGAATATCGAGGTTATGATTCAGCAGGGTTAGCTGTTATTGATCAGCAAAGCTTAAAAAGCAAAAAAGTTTCTGGCAAAGTAGCCAAATTAGAACAAGAAATAAAAGATACCTTGTTATCCGCTCCCACTGGCATTGCACATACTAGATGGGCAACACATGGTAAAGCTAATTATGAAAATGCTCATCCTCAAATTTCTAAAGAATTAATTGCATTAGTTCATAACGGCATTGTCGAAAATTACTCAAAATTACGTTTACAATTGGAACAATGGGGTTATGAATTTAATTCTAAAACAGATACCGAAGTAATTGTTCATCTTATCCATTACCATTTTAATCAAAGCAATGATTTATTAACCGCAGTTCGCACCAGTTTACAATCTATTGAAGGAACTTATGCTATAGCTGTTATTAATCCTGAAGTTCCAGGACATCTGATTGCAGCTCGTCATGGTAGTCCATTAGTTATTGGAATTGGAATTGGTGAACATTTTATTGCTTCTGATATTGCAGCATTAATTCCTGTTACTCAAAAATTTATATTTTTGGAAGATGGTGATATTGTTGATTTGCAAAGGAATAGTTTTAAAATTACTAATTCTGGTAATCCTGTTAAACGTGCTATTCATATAAGTCAATTGCAGGCTAATGCGGTTGAACGTGGTCAATATCGCCATTATATGTATAAAGAAATTTTTGAACAACCCCAAGCAATTAAAAATACCATAGAAAATAGAATTCACAATTCTAGTATATTAGAAACCATTTTTGGTCCTAGCACCCATAAATTATTAAAAAATATTAATTCTGTACAAATTATTGCTTGCGGTACCAGTTATCATGCGGGTTTAACTGGACGCTATTGGATTGAAAAATTTGCTAAAATACCTTGTACAGTTGAAATAGCTAGCGAGTTTCGTTATAGAAATCCATTACCTAATTCTCAAACTTTAGTCGTTACTTTATCGCAATCTGGTGAAACCGCAGATACTTTAGCCGCTTTAAATGAAGCTAAACAACTTGGTTTTGGACCCAGTTTGGCTATTTGTAATGTGCCAGAAAGTGCAATTGTTAGAATGTCAGATATGGTGCTGATGACACATGCTGGTCCTGAAATAGGAGTTGCTTCTACAAAAGCTTTTACTACACAATTATTATCATTATTGATGTTAGCAGTTGTATTAGGCAAACATAATAATATGGACCATAAAATTGAACACAGAATTGTAGATGCAATAAATATCTTACCTGCGCAAATTGAAAATGTATTAAAATTAAATAGTATAATAGAACAATTAGCTGGAGATTTTGCTGATAAACAACATGCTTTATTTTTAGGACGCGGTATCCATTATCCAATTGCGATGGAAGGTGCGTTAAAATTAAAGGAAATTTCCTATATTCATGCTGAAGCTTATCCTGCTGGTGAACTAAAACATGGACCATTAGCATTAGTTGATTCTAAAATGCCAGTAATTGCAGTTGCGCCTAATAATATTTTACAAGAAAAACTAAAATCTAATTTGCAAGAAGTACAAGCCCGAGGTGGACAATTATATATTTTTGCTAATCATCGTGCTATTATGCAGGAATTGGATTATGTTAAAGTTATTGAATTAGGAGAAGTGGATGATATTATATCTCCAATTATATATAGTATTCCTTTACAATTATTAGCTTATTATGTTGCCCTGATTAAAGGAACTGATGTTGATAAACCTAGAAATTTAGCTAAATCTGTTACAGTCGAATAATAGTTATGCAAAAATCCTATTGAAACACTATTTATGCCCATTTTTTACAAACATCCTTTAGCACGTTCAAAACCAAAGCTTGTGCCTGTTGTTATGAAAATTCGGCAACATAATCCTTGGCTATGTCCAATTTCAATAGTATTAATTATTATTATATTAACTATAGTTGCTTTATTATTGTGGAAGAATAGTATACAAGCGTTAAAAGAAAATCGACATTTTATAATAAAACAACAATTAGTTAAAATAGATAAAATTAATCAACAATTTCAAAATGCTCAAATTGAAAAAGCTTATTTAATTGACCAAAATAAAAAACTAAATAAGCAACTAACCAAAATAATAGCAACTACCCAAATTAATCAAAAAAATTATGCAAAAGTATTACAATCTTTAAGTCAATCGCAAAATAAAAATCAAGATTTAATTGAAGAACTTACTTTTTATCAACGCCTATTAACAACACCTAAAGCTATGTTGGATAAAAAACAAGGCATTAAAATTGCTAGTTTTGAATTAAACGTTACTGAAAAAGTGAATTATTATACTTATAAACTAATATTAACGCAATGGACCAAAGATATTAAACTTGCGGAAGGTAAGATAAAAATTTATTTAGTCGGCGATATGCAAGAGCAAATAAAAGGTCTAAATAAAATTACTGAAAAAACTATTCAAATTTTATCTTATCAATTTATCTATTTTCAACGATTTATAGGTGAATTTAAATTACCAGCGAAATTTATGCCTAAAAATTTAACTATTCACTTAATTACGAAACAACAAGTTGATAAAACACATTTTAAATGGAAAGAATTAATAAAAAGGAGCTATTAATATGTTTAATAATAGGAAAAAAATTACCCAAATTGACTCATTAATTGGTCAACAAACTAACATTAAAGGTGAAATTAAATTTACTGGAGGATTACATATTGATGGTAATATTGTAGGCAACGTTATTTCAGAAGTAAGCGATTCTGATGCAGTATTAACTTTAAGTGAACAAGGTAGTATTCACGGCGATGTGCGAGTACCAAATATCATTTTAAATGGTAAAGTATTAGGTAATATATATTCTCAAGAGCATATAGAATTAGCAGTTAAGGCAAGAGTTACGGGCAATGTTTACTATAATGTAATTGAAATGGCGACTGGTGCAGAAGTGAATGGAAGTTTAATACATGCTGTAGATATGAGCTGTCAACCAGCATTACCTATTGAACATAAACCAAATAAAAAGCAAGAAACTTCTTCAGTCAATACAACAGAATAATAATTCCTAATTAGTTAATCGTAAATAAAATAATTAATATTAATTTAAATAATTGTGGTTTCAACGACTTCCTTAGCACCAGCTAAATTAAATTTATTTTTACATATTACTTCACGCCGAGCAGACGGCTATCATTGCTTGCAAACAATTTTTCAAATTATTGACTATTGTGATATTTTACATTTTACAATTCGGAATGATGCTCAATTATTATGCCATTACGATACGGTTGATATACCATCAGAACAAGATTTGGTCTTGAAAGCAGCCAATTCACTTCGAGAATATAGTGGTAACCAATCATTAGGTATTTCAATAGAAGTTGAGAAGAAAATACCAATTGGTGGTGGTTTAGGCGGTGGTAGTTCTGATGCAGCGACAACATTATTAACTTTAAATAAAATTTGGCAATTAAATTTATCTTATGCTATACTTAACCAAATTGGACTAAAGTTAGGTGCAGATGTACCAGTTTTTATACAAGGACATACTGCTTGGGCTGAAGGAATTGGTGAACAATTAAGTCCAATTAAATTAGATGAAAAATGGTATTTAATTATCAAACCTGATTGCCAAGTTTCAACTGCTGAAATTTTTAATGCAAAAAACTTGACACGTGATACATTAACTGTTAATATAAATAATTATTTAGCAGGAACGACAAAAAATGTATTTGAAGACATTGTTTTAGAGCGTTATCCAGCAATAAAAGTTACATTTGATTGGTTACAGCAATATAAAAAAGCTCATTTAACTGGAACTGGAGCTTGTTTATTTGCCGAATTTAATAACCAACAAGAAGCAAATATTATATTAAATAAATTACCTATTCAATGGCATGGTTTTGTTGCCCAAGGTAAACAGATTTCTCCAGTTTTATAAGATAAAAGTAAAATTTTAAATTTATCCTACCTATTAATTGGGGTATAGCCAAGTGGTAAGGCACAGGGTTTTGATCCCTGCATTCCCAGGTTCGAATCCTGGTACCCCAGCCACCTTATTTTTTATTTTCTAATGAATCCTGTAAATGTTTCGGATATAGCTAGCCGATTAATGATTTTTACAGGCAATGCTAATCCTGTTTTAGCCTCTGCTATTGCCTCACATCTTAAATTACCTCTTGGAAAAGCCTTAGTTGATCGTTTTAGTGATAACGAAATTAGGGTAGAAATTCACGAAAATGTTCGTGGTAAAGATGTTTTCATTATCCAGCCAACTTGTATGCCTACTAATGATCATTTAATGGAATTATTAGTATTAGTTGATGCCGTTAGAAGGGCTTCCGCTGGTCGAGTAACAACAGTTATTCCTTATTTTGGTTATTCTCGTCAAGATCGCCGTACCCGTTCTGCACGTGTTCCTATTACAGCCAAAGTTGTGGCGGATATGATTACCACCGTCGGCACTGATCGAGTATTAACCGTTGATTTGCATGCCGATCAAATTCAAGGTTTTTTCGATTTACCAGTTGATAATGTCTATGCTTCCCCGATTTTAGTCAGTGATATTTGGCGAAGGAAATATCCTAATTTATTGGTTGTTTCTCCAGATGTTGGTGGTGTTGTGCGGGCAAGAGCTTTGGCTAAACAATTAGATGATGCCGAATTAGCTATTATTGATAAACGCCGTCCACGTCCCAATGAATCCATTGTTATGAATATTATTGGTGAAGTCAAGGATCGGACTTGTATTATCATTGATGATATGGTTGATACGGCTGGTACCTTGTGTGAAGCTGCGGATGCTTTGAAAAAAAATGGAGCGGCTAAAGTAGTTGCTTATTGCACACATCCGATTTTATCTGGCAAAGCAGTACAAAATATTACTAATTCACAATTAGACGAATTAGTGGTAACTGATACCATTCCACTAAAACCAGAAGCCACTGTTTGCTATAAAATTCGACAATTAACCTTGGCTGAAATGTTAGCGGAAACCATACGACGAATCAGTGAAGAAGAATCCGTCAGTTCATTGTTTATGGAATAATATTACCTAATAATTAACTTAATATTTTATATACTTTTGGTCGCGAAGGTATATTTTTAACTTAACTTTATCTTTTAAAAAAAATTATGAAAAACTTTGAATTAAACGCACAAGTACGAACTGAAAGAGGAACGAGTGCGAGCCGCCGCCTACGTCATGCTGGACATTTACCTGCTATTGTATATGGTGCTGGAAAAGAATCAGTTTCCTTAACATTATCTCATAATGAATTTTCAAAAGCTTTACAACATGAAAGTTTTTATACTAAAATATTAACTCTTAATATTGGCGAACAAACAGAAAGGGTAGTATTAAAAGATTTACAGCGTCATCCTTTTCGTCCTACGATTTTGCATGCGGATTTACAACGAGTTAGTGAAACTCATAAATTACACATGCGCATTCCTATACATTTTATTAATGAAGATAAATGTTTAGGAGTTAAACAACAGGGCGGAATTATTTCACATCATATTTCTGAGCTGGAAATACATTGTTTGCCTAAAGATTTACCTGAATTTATTGAAATTGATTTAGAAAACGTTAATTTAAATCAAATTGTCCATCTTATTCATTTAGAATTGCCTGAAGGTGTTGAATTAGCAACCAAAGCTTCAATGCTTAAAACTCCAGTTGTTTCTGTACATATTCCAAAAGGTACTCAAGCAGAAGATGAAGAAGGTGAAGAGAGTAGTGAAGAACAAGGAACAGAACCAACAGAACAATCATAATTTTGGGTCTTTTTTGAGCTGCGAGTATATAACAACGCTATTTTGTAGTACTGTTTGATAATGAAAAACAAACACAAAAAAACGCTTAAATTAATTTTCTCACATCCAGTAAGTGGTAATATTAAATGGCGTGATATTGAGGCATTGTTAATTGCTCTCGGTGCTGAATTGATTGAACAAGAAAGTTCTCGTATTGAGGTATTTCTATTTGGTGAAGTTCGGTATTTCATCGCCCACATCCAAGTCCTGATACTGATAAAGGGGCAATAGCAAACATTCGCCAATGGTTTAAAAAGAATTAAGTAACACCATGATGAATG
>JAGLFE010000392.1 GCA_023144675.1 Thiomargarita sp.
GTATAATTTAGAAGTTGCCTTATTGTTTCAATTTTTCAGGTAACAATGGTTGAATAGTTTGTAAAATACCTTTAAAAACTTTAGGGCTACCTGCAATAATATTACCTGTTTTAAGATATTCATCACCACCTGCAAAGTCGCTAACAAGACCACCAGCTTCTTGAATTAATAAAGTCCCAGCAGCTATATCCCATTCTTTTAAACCAATTTCCCAAAAACCATCTAAACGTCCAGCAGCTACATAAGCTAAATCTAGGGCAGCTGATCCTGGACGGCGAATATCAGCAACTTCCAAAAATAAAGCCTTAAAAGTTGCTAAGTAATTATCTATATACTCCTGTTTCCTATACGGAAAACCTGTGCCTAATAACGCATCTTGCAAACTTTTTGCTGGAGTAACACGAACCCGGCGATTATTTAACAAAGTCCCATGACCTCGTGAAGCGGTGTATAAATCATCTCTTAACGGGTCATAAATTACCGCTTGCTCTAAACGCCCTTTATACTTTAAAGCGATGGAAATTGCAAATTGTGGATTTCCATGTAGAAAATTAGTGGTACCATCTAATGGATCAATAACCCATTGATATTCATCTCCTTTTTGTACACCACTTTCTTCAGCTAAAATAGAATGATTAGGGTAAAATTTACGTAAAGTCGCAATAATAACTGCTTCTGCTTTTCTATCAACCTCACTCACAAAATCATTATGCGCTTTGGTCTCGATTAATAAATCACGTCGATGCTCTAATGCACGAGTAATAATACTACCGGCTTGGCGAGCTGCTTGAACTGCAATATTTATTGTTGGTTGCATATTTTTATATTGAATTAAGGTAACTGTAAGTTAAAAAGTGCTTTGATATTTCAAACAAACAAATTAAGAATTAAAATGGTAAAATCAAACTACTATCTATGGCTAAAAATTGGCGACGAAATTGTGCTTGAATATTCTCCAAAGCCGCTTGATTTTCCGCTTCAAAACGAATTACTAAGCAAGGCGTGGTATTTGAAGGACGAACTAATCCCCAACCATTTGAAAAATCAGCTCTAATACCATCAATCGTTGTTACTTGAGCATTTTCAAACTTAAAAGTATCATAAATCTTTTGCATTAATTTATAATGTTCCCCAAATTGAGCTAATTCCAATTTTAATTCAGGGGTATTAATAGCATCTGGCAATGCGGCAAAAATCTCATCAGGATTGCGTTCATCTTTCGATAAAATTTCTAACAACCGAGCGGCGGTATAAAGTGCATCATCAAAGCCGTACCAACGTTCTTTAAAGAAAATATGTCCACTCATTTCGCCTGCGAGTAAAGCTCCTGTTTCTTTCATTTTAGACTTAATTAAAGAATGTCCAGTTTTCCACATCAAAGCTTTACCGCCTTGCTGTTCAATTGCATTGGCTAAATGTTTAGTGCATTTTACATCATAAATGATAGTTGTGCCTGGATAACGTTTTAACAAATCAGTTGCGTATAAAATCATTTGCCGATCAGGCCAAATTACCCGTCCTTGACTATCTACAACGCCTAAACGGTCGCCATCGCCATCAAAAGCAAATCCTAAATCAGCTCCTGTCGATTTCACCGTGTTAATCATATCAACTAAATTTTCAGGCATACTTGGATCAGGATGGTGATTAGGAAAATTTCCATCAACTTCGCAAAATAACTTAATGACTTCGCAACCTAATAGTTCAAGTAAATGTGGTGCAAGATTACCCGCAACACCATTGCCACAATCCACCACCACTTTAAATGGACGTTCTAATTTAACATCTTTATGAATATGTGAAATATAGGCATGGTGAATATCGTTGCTGTGTCGAGAACCTTTACCAGTAATTAAATCATTAGTTTCGATACGTTTTTTCAAAGCTTGAATTGCCTCGCCAGATAAAGCTTCGCCGCCAAGCATAATTTTTAAACCATTATAATTAGGTGGATTATGGCT
>JAGLFE010000393.1 GCA_023144675.1 Thiomargarita sp.
GTTGTATAAAAATCAGGTTAAATTAGAATTATAAAAATGAATAAAATAAAAAATAGCCCCAATGTGATTAGAAAGTTTTTTAGAAAAAGAAAGAGATTTTCTAACTAATCGTGAAACGAAGTAACGAACGAATGTGAGATCAATACGTTGTCTCATATTACAATTAAAGTGTTAAAGCTGAAATAGTGGATTATCATAAAGGATAATAGTCTAAAAAATAGAGCGGGTGATGGGAATCGAACACCCGCTACTAGCTTGAAAAGCTGGAGTTCTACCATTGAACTACATCCGCTTTTTTTGAATTCGGGTATTATAGTGAATTTGTAGTTGGTCATCAAGAGTTTTGTTTGGATTTTTTGGGTAGTCCTGAATAATGTAGTATTTTTCATAAAAATTAGTTGTGTATCAACTACTTAACAAATTTACCGCTACTTTGTGCAGGATTACCCAAATTTATTCTGTAACTATTTAAATTTTTTTATAGTGATTATTTAAATGAACTTAGAGTTTATTATCAAAGCAGATATATTATCCAAAAGTCCTGTTTTAGCCAGTTTTAAAATCATTGTTTGGCTAATATTAATGCCCTCAATGTGGCAACAATATATAGCTCGCATTGACCCCAATCTACCTCCTAGTTTTGCCCTAGCGGATTTAAAACCCCATCATTGGCACAATTCTTATTTACGTAATTTATTATTTTTAGGTCATATTCTATGGCCAATTTGGGTCTGTTGTAGCCTAATTTTATTATTCTATTTTCTAAATATTCCGAACGAGATATTACTTTTAGTTAGTTGCTATGGATTATTATTAAGTTTAGTTGGAGGAATATTAGCTAGTTTGATTATATCGGTTGCTTATGGAATTGTAATTGGGGTAATTGGTGGTTTTCTTTTGAGTTTGCCAATGGCTTTAATAGAAATAAACAATTATAATTTAGATGAATTAGTTATATTTAGCATGGCAAAAAACATTGCCATTGTAGTAATGTTAAATATTCCCGATTTACAAATATCTCTATTTCAGAATATTAATCCCCGATCATTTTTAACGGTGTTATTGGGTGTTTTTGTAGCCAGTTATGCTGGAAATGTGATGTATAATACAACTAAAACCGTTTACAGTCAGCCACAATATCGCCAAGTTGGTAGTATCGTAATTGGCGGATTTATTAGCGGATTAACTATATTTTTAATTGCGAGCTTAATTGGCATACTTGCTCCCAGTGCTGCTTGGATGCAAACTGGTTTTTTATATGTATTAGCTTACGATGGTTTTATTGTGGTCTTATTTAGTGTTTTATTAGCATTAATTTGGATTTTATCGACAGGAAATTGGAAACAAGCCCTATTTTTAGGTTTAAGCGTTATTTTATTATTAGGTTTACTAACCTTTTTGAAAAATTTTTTAGCCAATTCATTACATTTTGGACCTTTTATTATTGGTATCCATGGTGGAGTTGAAAATGCTTTACTATATATTTTATTATTCGCTTTACCTTATGTGTTAGCCAAGAAAATTGCCAACCCTTGGGCTGGTATAATTGCTGGTATTTTTGGTAGTGCGGGTGTATATATTATTTTTACTATAGTAACTGGCAGTTATTCATTAATTTTTATTTTTTCCCTAACTACATTATTTTTAGTCTTAGGACTGACTTCAAATTGGTGGCAACCACTTATTTTATATCCATTTCAATCCGCTTGGAATTTAATACTTTACCATTCTGACGAAAAACGGAATAATCAGAAAACCTTATTACATTGGCATTCTGCCTTTTGGGATGAATATCAATATTTACCATTATTTGGATTGGAAAGTTACCTTGTGATGGTAGCCGAACGTAATCCTAAAGAAGGCAAGATAGCTATAGAATATCTAAGTGCTACTACTCAAAATTGGGCGGCAACCGAAGCACAAATCGAACTAGATGCTAAATGTTTACAAAGTTATACTCAAATTAAAGAAATTAGTATCGCTCATCATCATTTAGCTGCTGGAGAATTAAAAGGACCAGCCAGTGCATTATTGCGCAGTTTTAGCCGTATTAGTCGTGATGTTAAAGTCGCTTTAACCCAAGAAAGTCATTATAATCAACGGCTTGCCTTAGATAGTTTGGAGGAACGTTTGGATGGTTTATTAAGGGAACTAACCCGTTCGTCTGAAACTTACGCTTTAAGATTTCGTCCAATTGCAGAACAATGGCGACAAATTTTAGCCGATCATCTACGAAATTTAACTGAAACTGTGAATAGTCGTCAAGAAATTCGTAATCCTTACATCATTGGCATTCCATTGACAGAACATCAAGAAATTTTTGTGGGGCGGAGTGATGTCAGTGAACGAATTGAGCGGTTGCTATTGGATAAACGCTGTCCACCGTTATTATTATATGGTCAACGGCGTACTGGGAAAACTTCATTGCTTAATAATTTAGGAAAATTGTTGCCTAGTACTATTATGCCCTTATTTATTGATTTACAAGGTCCAACTTCTTTAGCCAAAGATTATATTGGTTTTTTGTACAATATGTATCGGGCGATGCAAAATTCTGCGAAACGGCATTGTGAAAAAATTTTACCAGTGTTGACACGGGAACAGTTACAAATTGATCCTTTTACCAGTTTTGATGAATGGTTGGATAAATTAGAAGATAGTTTAGATGTGAACCAAACTATATTGCTAACTTTAGATGAATTTAGTGCTTTAGAACATATTTTTGAGAAAAAATTACTGGATGAAGAATCGGTTTTGGGTATGTTTAGACATATTATTCAACATCGTCCCCGTATTAAAATTTTGTTATCGGGTTCACATACAATCGATGAGTTTGAACGTTGGGCAAGTTATTTAATTAATGTCCAAACTGTGCATATTAGCTATTTACAACCATCAGAAGCTTTGCAATTAATAGAACAACCAGTTAAAGATTTTGAACTTCATTATGAACCAGCGGTTAGTCAACATGTTATGAAAGTTACACGTGGTCATCCTGCATTAATCCAATTATTATGTGCTGAAATTGTTACTTTGAAAAATAAACAATCCATTCAAGAACGTCGTGTTGCAAGTATAAATGATGTAAATATGGCTATTCCAGACGCTTTACAACATGGGCGTTTCTTTTTCGCCGATATTTCTAATAACCAAGTAACTAAAGAAGGATTGGCTGTTTTAAAATTTTTAGCAAGGCAAAATAAACTGGTTAGTTATGCTACTTTAGAATCAGTTTTTGTTCATGAACTTGATGCAAGCTTGACTAGTTTATTTCAACGAGAATTAATAGAAAGTGTAGATGATGGTTATCGTTTTCAGGTGGAATTAATTCGACAATGGTTTAAGTAGAAATTATGACGGTGCATTTAAGCGTGACCA
>JAGLFE010000394.1 GCA_023144675.1 Thiomargarita sp.
ATTAAATTCATTTTTATCTAGGAGATAAGTATGTCGCAACAATTTATTTACAAAGCAATGGATAATAATGGAAGAATTATTCAAGGACAAATTGGGGCTAACAATGTTAGCGATTTAGAAGTGCGTTTGGAACGCATGAGTTTAGATTTAATTAATTATCAAACGAAAAAAATACATAGTAATAACTCTGGAAATGTTACGCGTCGGGAATTGATTACTTTTTGCTTTTATATGGAAAATTTGACTCATGCAGGAGTACCTTTACTTGACGGTTTAAATGATTTACGAGATACCTTGCCACAGGGTCGATTTCGGGAAATTATCTCCAGTTTAATTGAAAGTATTGATGGTGGAGATTTTTTATCTGAAGCGATGGCAGATTTTCCCGATATTTTTGATCAAGTTTTTGTTACTTTAATTCGTAGCGGTGAAGAAAGTGGACGTTTAAATGACATTTTTCAACATTTAACTGAAACCTTAAAATGGCAAGATGAAATGATTGCTACAGCCAAAAAAGCGATTATTTATCCTTCTATTATGGCAGTTGTAATTTCAGCAGCAGTTTTTTTTATTATGATTTACTTAGTTCCTAAATTAGTTACTTTTATTAGACAAGCTGGTGCGGAACTACCATTTCATACCGAAATATTAATTATGGTATCAGATTTTTTTGGGGAATATTGGTTTTTTATTCTTTTAACTCCAGTTTTAATATTTTTCTTTATTAAAATTGGGGTTAAAGTTAGCACACCTTTTCATTTTCTAATGGATCGGTTGAAATTACGTATTTGGATTGTGGGTGGTATTTTAGAAAAAATTATCTTAGCTCGCTTTACAACTTTTTTCGCACTTTTATACGAATCAGGTATTACCGTTTTAGACAGTTTAGCTATTAGCAAAAATTTAGCCGATAATTTAGTAGTTGAAAAAGCGTTGCAAGAAGTAACTAATAATATTCAAGATGGTATGTCTATTAGTGAAAGTTTTGAAAAAGCTAATTTATTTCCACCACTGGTTTTAAGAATGGTTGCGATTGGAGAAAGCACTGGTGAATTGGATAAAGCCTTGAGTAATGTGAGTTATTTTTATGAACGGGATGTTAAGGAAGCAATAGATAAATTGCAGAGCATGATTGAACCAATTATGACCATTATATTAGGTTTAATTTTAGGTTGGGTTATTTTATCCGTTTTAGGACCTATTTACGATGTTATTGTGGATATGAGCGGTAGTATGTAATAGATTTTGTTGCAAAATAAATAGTTTACATTAAATTGGTATAATGATTAACTTTACTTATATAATTCCAGCAACTGATAATTTTATTATTTGGGAGTTGACGCCTTAAAGCATTATCCTTGTCAAAATAAAATCCTTGTAGTTTTCAAAAAATTATTGACTTATATCAAATTTTTTTTTATTATAACCTACTCAATGTAAGAATAAAGAGGTAATATTTATTTTATGGGTTATCTTGATGATTTAAAAAAAGAAACACAAAGTCGTAAAGCGAAAGAAATCGCTATTCAACAACAAAAATTAAAAGAGCAAAATTTTTTTGATAAACGGACTAAACCAGCTTTAAAACGCTTACATCGTTATTTACAAGATTTAGCGCAACAATTAAAATATCTTGAAGAAGATGCAACAGCAAGTTATAAAATTAAAGGTTATTCCCATATTCTTGATGATTTTAAACAAAATAAATATAGGGTATTAACTCACCAAGAATTAAAATTTTTAGGTTCATCAGCTCATTATAAAAAAGTGGATAAAGAACTGGATAAAGTTCACTTTTCTTTGCTTTGTCGTTGTAATGTACCTTATAAATTCCGTATTAGACGAAAAGACAAGAAAGAAGCGAAGTTACAAAAACGCTATTTGGAAAAAAATTCTATTGAATTTGATTATATAGAAGATATGGACAAGGAATTTAAATTTGTTAGCGCATTATTTATTGTAAAACCGATTATTCATGTTAAATTTGATTTCACTAGCAATCTTGAAAAAGGAGTTATTGATTTAACTGTTACTAATTTTAATGAATTAGGTATTAAATACTATATTATTCGTCCTGGTGAAATTAAAGATGCCTTTCTTGATAATCTCGCTAAATATATTACTAGGCAACCGAATAAACTTGCTTTACGTGAAAAGGTAACTCTATCTCCTTGGCAAGAACAACGTTTAAAATCTAAATCGAATCCTGTTAAAAAATCTAATTCAGAAGTAATAAAATCTGTTAAAAAAGAAAATACTATTCCTAAACAAAGTTCTTCTAAAAATATTTTAACAACAGAAAAAGATATATTGGAAGTAATAAAATCTGTTAAAAAAGAAAATACTATATCTAAAAAATCCACCCCTAAAAATATTTCAACAGTAGAAAAAAATATCCAAGAATTTGATAAATGGTTGAGTTCTCAAGACCAATCACTAGATAATGAGGAAAAAAGTGAACCAATTAGCAAAAAAGGTAAATTATTTGGGTGGCTTAAAAAGTCTTAGGATATTTAAGGTTTTCCAAGTGTAAATTCCAATATTGTAACAACTTTATGAACTTAAAATATGCTAAAATTTATCAAACCTAATTGGTCAGCACCTTCCCAAGTTAAAGCGATAACGACTACCCGTTATGGCGGTTATAGCAACTCTCCTTATAACAGTCTTAATTTAGCCGAACACGTGAACGATAATCCATCAACAGTTATCGCTAATCGCTTATTATTGAAACAAAGTTTAGCTTTAGCAAATGAACCAA
Source organism: Thiomargarita sp. (assembly GCA_023144675.1). Classification (GTDB taxonomy): domain Bacteria; phylum Pseudomonadota; class Gammaproteobacteria; order Beggiatoales; family Beggiatoaceae; genus JAGLFE01. The sequence goes on from JAGLFE010000394.1 coordinate 2,762, forward strand.
CTTGGTTAAAACAGGTGCATAGTACTGAGTTAGTAACAGCTAATTTTAGCAATTATAATTGTGTTGCTGATGGTGCTTTTAGTACACAAATAGGCGAAGTTTGTGCCATTTTAACCGCAGATTGCTTGCCAGTTTTAATATGCGATCAAGCAGCGAATTGTGTAGCGGCGGTTCATGCTGGTTGGCGTGGATTAGCTAACGGGATTTTGGAAAATACTCTGCACTGTTTAAAGCAACCTGCTGAAAAAATATTGGTGTGGTTAGGTCCCGCAATTGGAGCGCAAGTATTTGAAGTTGGAGAGGAAGTACGAGATGCCTTTGTAAATTTCTTACCGCAGGCAGAACAAGCTTTTAAAATAAGTCGTGATGGACATTGGTTTGCCGATTTATATTTATTAGCTCGTCAACGTTTAAATGCGCAAGGCGTAACAAATATTTATGGTGGTAATTTTTGTACCTATACCGATTCTCAATTTTATTCCTATCGGCGTGATAATATAACAGGTAGAATGGCTAGTTTGATTTGGTTAACTTAGGAACGTACATAAAAAATGTAGGATGTTACTGAGAAACAGAGCGCATAAGTCGTTTCATGCGCATTCCTTAATTTATCCACGATTACCAAATTTCTCAATCAAATTCTAAAACCCACTTTCCCTAATTAAAACTGTAGTAATTAATATCCAAGCCCGTTCTAACAAAGTTTTCTGATTTTTAACATCCAAAACAATTTTACCAGGATAAACTTGATTAGGAATATTTACTGAATCGGATACAGATAAATAAACATAATAAGTTGCCTCTTGCGGAATTAATTTTTGTTTTGGATTCATTTTAACTGGCAATGTACCCTGATAAATCGATGCAATATAATAATCCCGCTGTTGTAATTGCGTAACATTAGCCGCATCAATGGCTTTGATTTTAACATTAAAAGCTGGATTATCTAAATTATCTGGGTAAAAACGTCCAGTATAACCAACCGCTATCTCATCCAAATTATTTTCGGTAACATAAGCCACAATCTGAGTGCTGGGTTTATCAACTAACCGAGCTAATACCAAAGCGGGATTAATCCACCGCCCTACGCGCAAACCATCAGCAATACGAACAATTTCACCATCAAAAGTAGCCCTAATAGTTAATAACGATAATTGCGATTGATAACCTTGAATTTCCGCTTGAACTTCCGCTAATTGTTGTTGTAAAACCTGTACTTGCTCTAAATAGATTTGATTGCTGGCTTGTAATTCCAATTGTAATTTAAGTGAATTTTCTTGACGTTGAGCGGTTTTCAATTGATATTCAATATCAGGTTCTTTTAATACTAATAAAGTTTCTCCCTCTTTAACCAATTGCCCAGTTTCAACCTTAATTTCGGCAAGTTTAGCGGACATTGGTGCATAAATATCTTGATAAACTTTTGATTTGTAAATCGCTGGTATTTCAATTGTTGTTTGCCAAGGCGTGATAAGTAAAACCATCATTAAAATTAATATTAATGAAGAAGTCAAAGTATTTTTATTTAAACGCATATCCTTTCTCCTGCTGAACCAATAACGTATTTCTTTATAAATAGGATTGAATAGAAACCAAATCAATTCCACCAACATTAAAAAAATTCCCACTATTTTAAGGAATAAAAAATAAACAATTAGAGCAATTCCAAGAAATAGAAAGAACCGATAAATCCAAGTACCAAAAGCGTAAAATAATATTACGATGTGCATTTTATTAGAAAAACGCTCAGGAATTGGATCATTAAAACCAAAAATTTTCTCTCTTAACCACCAACGAGCAATAGCAAAACTACGTTCTTGTAAATTATTAATCCCTAAATAATCAGAAAGCATATAATAGCCATCAAAGCGCATAAAAGGATTTAAATTAACCAATAATGTCATTATCCAAGAAGTTACTGCCAACATAAACATTGCGCTGCGTAACATACCGTCTGGTAAAAAACTCCATAAAAAGGTAGCAATTAAAGCTAAACTCAGTTCCGCAACAATACCAGCACTATCAATCCAAAACCGTTGGCGACGTGAAGTCAATTTCCAGGCATCGGAGGCATCGGTGTAAAGAATTGGCCACATAACCATGAACGCCACACCCATAGTCGGTACACGTAAACCATGATATTTAGCTGCGTAACCATGCCCTAATTCGTGAATTATTTTTGCCAGTAATATCGTAGCTATAAAAACTAGCATTCCTGATATTGAAAAAAAGTAGGAAAATGTAGTTAAAAATACCGATATTTGCCTAGAAACTAAGTAAATTCCTAAAATACCAGCACTTATTAACAAAATTGCAAAACTGCGAGTAAATAACAATTTAACCACTGGCAATGTTGCATTTAAAAAATTATCAGGACGAAATAAAGGGATGCGAAAAAATAAATAGCGATGTAACAAAAAACTGGCAATTGATTGTTTAGCTTTTTCAGCTTGTTCAGTCAGGCGTTTAATAACTTCCTGCCCTTGTATTTTTAACAATTGGTTATCAGTTAAAAACTTAATAATACGCATGAGTACATCATTTGAAATATTAAAGCTAGTTTCCTGATTAATTTGCCAAATTAATTGTTCAATAGTTTGTTCTTTCCAACGGCGCAATATCTCAAATTCCAACCGCCCAATGTTAAAATAACGATGTCGAACTGGATCGTAAATAACCCAAGTGGGGATGCCTTCAATTGTGGGCGTGCTGGGATGTAAATTTAAATTAGCTCGCAATGGCGGTAAAGGAGTTTCTTTTGCTGATTCAGTTTGAATAGGTGGCATTTAAATACTTAATTTTTATCCGTAATATATTTCTAAATGATTTAAAACCTGTTAAATTAACATAAATTTATGTAGCAAATATATTGTGCCATATTTAGCAATAGTTCGGACAGTTTTTCAAATTTATTTCAGAAATAAAAAAATTGTCAAATAAGAATTTAAAAAATAAGGTTTGAAAATAATAATTAAATTTTTATTTTTTTGTGAATTTTGATATTATTATTATAAGTTTAAATCTTTCTTATATATTTTGACAAACTAACCATTTGGGAAATTACTATATTTATGAATCACACTAAATTAAACATTTTTATATTCAGCATTAGCCTAATATTTGGGTTAATGCATACATCTGTTTTTGCTAATCCAACCGATGGCTACGAATGCTATGATGGCAAAAAAGTATGTCGGGAACAAAGTACAAATATGCCGTTGAAAATATTACCTCGCGCTTTTGCAGGATTATATAATGAACCCAATGGTACTAAAAAAATATTGTCTAGACCACTTAAAGCATTTCGGGTTCTTTATGTATTTGCTAGACAGGATATAGATACATCTGATCCAGATAATCCTACAGGTTGGTATGAAGTTGGCAAATCATCAAGAAGAACTTTAGGTTGGATGCTGGCTAAAGATGTTATTGAGTGGAAACAGGCTTTAATCGTAGCCTATACACATCCAGGAGAAGGCGAAGAGAAACGTAGTCAGGTATTAATGTTTGACCAATTGTCCGCCTTAAAAAACTTAACCGAATCTTTTGAACGCGAGGAAGAAGCTGAAAAAGCTTACGAAAGTCTAAATAAAACACCAGAAGATAGATATCCTTCCTTAGTACTCACTGAATCTAAACGTTTTGTTGATATCAATGAATCATTTTATTTCTTACCAATTGTCAATTTTGAAATGTTAGACTTAGAAGGGGAAGATGCGCGTTACTTGCAAATTGCAGCCGCTATTCCTGAAAGTACTGCCATAAAATTAGACACCGACTTGCGTGGTAATGATGATATGACTTTAAACAATCCTGAAGTTCAAGAAGAAATATTAGAAGAAGGTACTACTGAAGAAGTTTTGAAAAAAATGGAAACCGATATAGTATTTGTCATAGATTTGACACGTAGTATG
>JAGLFE010000395.1 GCA_023144675.1 Thiomargarita sp.
GCTTTAAATGCGAAAAATTTTAACACGATTGATGCGCTTCGTTCCTCAGCCGCATCCTACATTTTATATGTATTTCTAATCAAATAATTTAGAATCGCAGGATGTACAGAGTTTACGAAGCGCATCGATCACGCTAACTACTAGAATTTACTTTTAATTTAGTCGCAATTTTATCTAAAATACTATTAATATATTTATGACTTTTATCCGCACCAAATTTTTTGGTTAAATTAACCGCTTCATTAATCACCACTTTAAACGGAATTTTTTTACAAGATTTAAGTTCATAAATACCCATCCTTAAAATAACTAATTCAATCGGATCCAATTGAGTAATTTGCCGATCTAATAAAGGAATCATTAATTCATCTAATTCTTTAATATCGTTAGCAACGCCCAATAATAATTTTTCAAAATGAATTTCATCAACTTTTACAGATTTTTTTGGACAAGCTTCATCATTATCATCTAAAAAAAATGGTTCCTCAGTAAATTGTTGAAAAATAATCTGAATAGCTTGCCCAGTTACTTGCCATTGATATAAAGCTTGTAATGTGCGTTCACGGGCAATAGAACGAGCTTGAGGGGAGAATCTAATTTTTTTACTGTTATTACTCATAAACTTAAAACAATTTATTTACTATTAATAAGACTTAACTTTCAGATTTTTCATTGATATAACCAACCACTTCTAATCCAAAACCAGATAAAGCGTGCATTTTTTTGGGCGCACTTAATACTTTCATTTTTTGCACCCCTAAATCAGACAAAATTTGCGCACCTAAACCATGGGTACGTAAATCATGGGTTGATGCTTGAGATGGCAGTTCTTCACCTTGATCCTGCCGGCAATAATGACGCATACGATTTACTAAAGATTTTAACTCTTCTTGCTGATGAAGAATAACTACAATTCCACTTTTTTCGTTGGCAACTCGTTTCAAAGCATCATGTAATGGCCATCCGCATTCTTTACGTAAACTAGCGGTCAAATCACATAACGCATTATAAATATGTACACGCACCAAAGTGGCTTCTTCAGAATTTATCTCACCTTTAACTAAGGCAAAATGTATGGCGTTATCAATACTATCTTGATAAGCAAATAACTTGAACTCTCCGAATTCAGTTGGCCAACAGCAGTTTGCAATCCGTTCTACAGTTTTTTCATGCTCTACTCGAAAACGAATCAAATCAGCAATAGTTCCTATCTTTATATTATGCTGTTTAGCAAATTTTTCTAAATCAGGACGACGTGCCATAGTGCCATCTTCATTTAAAATTTCTACAATTACCGCCGCTGATTCCAATCCAGCTAAACGTGATAAATCACAGCCAGCTTCAGTATGCCCAGCACGTCTTAATACACCACCAGCCTGTGCCATTAAAGGAAAAATATGCCCTGGTTGCACTAAATCAGAGGGTTTAGCATTAGGTGCAACTGCTGCCCGAATAGTGGTTGCTCGATCGGCGGCTGATATGCCTGTCGTTACTCCAGTTGCAGCTTCAATAGAAATGGTAAAATTAGTCGCATGAGCTACATTGTTTTCATTAACCATTAATGACAGTTGTAATTGTTGGCAACGTTCTTGAGTTAAGGTAATGCAAATTAATCCTCTGCCAAACCGAGCCATAAAATTAATGTCCTCAGAACGTACCTGAGTAGCCGCCATAATTAAATCACCTTCATTTTCTCTATCCTCATCATCCATTAAAATGATCATTTTTCCTTGCTGCATATCAGCAATAATTTCTTCTATACTATTTAAAGACATATTTTCCTTTATATTTGATAATTATTCTTAATTTTTAATGGCTTTTTTTAAATGAGGTAAATTGTAATAACTAGGTTATACAAATAAAAAATTGGGTTAGTAAAACTTAACCCAATCATATTAAATGATTTAAAGTCGGGTTACCACTTTTCTCATATTTTGCTAACCATGAGCTACTACATTTTATAATAGAACAACATGATAACTATTTGGTAGTCCTAAAATAGGTAGTGCTAAACCTGTTAGGTCTTTGATACCTGACAGGTTTTTTGAGA
>JAGLFE010000396.1 GCA_023144675.1 Thiomargarita sp.
ACTGAAATTAAATCTTGCTTGATGTATTCAAATATTTTTAAAACCTCCGCTTTTTGATAAATAGTTTCGTCAATTTCACCATCCAAACTATCATTAATAGCTTCCATCCATTGACGTAATGGTTCTGGTGTTTTATCACTAACATAGGGCGGACAAATATAAATTATTTTGTGGAAAATTTCTTTCAATGGTTCGCCATCTAAATCTTTGGGGTCAAAATCAATAACGGCTATATCTTTTTGGTGATAATCACCTGAAGTCAAAATAACTAAAGTGTAAACTTGTAAATCAGTTCGATAGTTTTTATTATTGCTTACCTGTTCTAAAATTGCCGAACAATGATAATACAAAAAACGGTCATAATGGTCTTTATATCTTGCATGTTGAATATCTACTATAACCCGATTCTTTTTATCTTCAGCGAATAAATCAAAACGAGAACGTACTTTGCCTATAGGCGGTTCAAATTCTTTTTCTGTTTCTACCCGATCAATTTCCAATTCAATCCCAGTGAAATCACGTACAAAAGCCGTAAAAATTTCTGGATGGCAAAACGCTTTTTTAAAAATAACACCGTAACGTAGTGAAGCAACTTTTATCATAAATAGATTCCTTATTTTTGGTTTAAAACTATTCCCCTCCGATTTTTGCAAGAGGGAAATAATTTAATTAAGAAACAACTTTTGTTTATTTCTCAGCCAAATCAGCCATTAAATCGGCATGAATAGAGGTTGCTGCATCTTTGCCCGCTCCAGCTGCTAAAATCACTGTTGCTGCTCCCGTAACGGCATCACCACCAGCATAAACCCGTTTTCGAGAAGTTTGCGGTTTATTAGCTTCTAATACCAAACAACCTTTGTTATTAGTTTCTAATCCTGGAGTAGTATTAACTAACAATGGATTTGGCGAAGTTCCAATAGATAAAATTACATTCTCAACTGGAATAATGAACTCTGAACCTTTAATTGCTATCGGTCTTGCCCGCCCAGAAGCATCGGGTTCACCTAATTCCATTTTCAAACATTTCAACCCAGTTACCCAACCATCCTCATCACCAATAATTTCAATTGGATTAGTCAACCAACGGAATTGAATTCCTTCTTCAATGGCGTGTTCATATTCTTCTTGGCGTGCCGTCATTTCCTTTTCAGTTCGGCGATAAACAATCATGCCTTCTTTTGAACCCATTCGTAACGCAGAACGCACCGAATCCATCGCCGTATTTCCCGCCCCAATCACAGCCACTCGCTCACCAACATATAAAGGCGTATCCGTATTTGGAAAATCATAAGATTGCATTAAATTAATCCGGGTCAAAAATTCATTAGCCGAATATACGCCATTCAAATTTTCCCCAGGAATGCCTAAAAAGGAAGGTAAACCAGCTCCAGTACCAATAAATACGGCTGAAAATCCCATTTTATCGAATAAATCATCTAATTTAAAAGTTTTTCCTACAATAACGTTGCAAACAATTTCAACTCCCATGTCTTTGAGTAATTCAATTTCCCAATCAAGAATATCTTTTGGCAAACGGAATTCGGGAATTCCATAACGCAATACACCGCCTGGAGCATGAAGTCCTTCAAAAACAGTAACTGGATAACCTAAACGGGCTAAATCTCCAGCACAAACTAAACCAGCAGGTCCCGCTCCAATCACAGCGACTTTTTGAGGACGTTGGGGTGGTTTAGGTTTCTTCTTTTTAGGTTGGGAACGCTCCCAATCAGCTATAAATCGTTCTAAATAGCCAATTCCAACTGGTAAATATTGTTTTGCCATGTGGCAATTATTTTCGCATTGCTCTTCTTGAGGGCAAACTCGTCCACAAACTGCTGGTAACGGATTTGCTGTCCGTAAAATATCAACCGCTTTTTCCATATTTCCCGCTGCCACTTCATGCAACAATTCAGGAATTGGAATATGCACTGGACAACCGTCAGTACAAGGTGGTTGTTGACAACGTAAACAACGTTCCGCTTCAAAAATAGCGTGTTCTGCTTTATAACCTATATTAACTTCAACGAAATCCGTAGCTCTTAATTTAGCATCACGGGTACGCATGGGAGTTTTTGTTATTCGTTTTGCTGGCATATCTTAATATCCTCCTTTTTTAACTACTTGTTCGTTCACAAAGATGTTTTTGTTGGCGTTCCGCAGCTATTTTTTCTTTTTTAACGTATATTTTATTACGTTTTACTGCTTCATCAAAATCCACTAAATTCGCATCAAATAAAGGTCCATCAACACAAGCAAATTTAGTTTTTCCACCGACTGATACTCGGCAACAACCACACATTCCAGTGCCATCAATCATCAATGGGTCCATCGAAACTTGAGTTGCTATATCGGTACCACTTGTTGTATTGGCAATTGCTCGCATCATTGGCATTGGACCAATTGCAATTACATGATTTGGTTTACCTAAACCATCACCATCCATAATTTGTTGCAGGCGTTGCGTAACTAGACCTTTAAAACCAACTGAACCGTCATCAGTACACAATTCTAAGGCATCACAAGCTTCACGCAATTCATCAGTTAAAATTAACAAATCTTGTTGCCTTGCACCTAAAATAATGGTGGTTTTATCACCGCGGGCTTTTAATTCTTTCATTAAACACCATAATGCGGCTGCTCCAAATCCACCACCGACTCCAATAACGTGTCCGCCTGGTGGTATATGAGCTGGTTCGCCCAAAGGACCAAGAATGTCTAGCAAATTTTCACCTACTTCTAAAGCTCCTAAAAGACGGCTAGTAACTCCAACTTCTTGTACAACAATGGTAACCGTTCCCGATTTAGCATCGAAATCAGCAATAGTTAAGGGAATACGTTCTCCACCTTCTCGAACTCTTACAATTACAAATTGTCCTGGTCTTGCTGAAGTCGCTATCATAGGAGCTTCAATACGAAATAATTTCGTAACTGGAGTTAAAATACGTTTTTCAATAATTTTAGCCATTATATTTCCTTAAAGCTAAATTCAATTTAATAAGTTAGTTTAATCGTAGCTACCTACCAACTAAACTTTAAATACGAATTAAGAGTTAAATATTGTTATTAAAATAATTGATGCGCTTCGTTCCTAAGCAGCATCCTATATTAATTTTATACGTATTTCTTAATTAAATAATTTAGAATCGTAGGATGTGCTGAGTTTGCGAAGCGCATCAATTATTTTAAATAAAAATTTCTTGACCCAGTAGATAGTTACGTTTAATCGTAGCTTATGTTATTAATAGTTTGAACAGTTTTTATAACTTATTGTTATTAAACGATTTTTTATTTTTGATATAGATTTAAAAAACATTTAATTTTCAATCACTTAGCATTTTAAACCAGCCTAAATTTGAAAAACTGTCCGAACTATTGGTTATAATTGGGGTTAATATATTGATATTAAAGGAAGTTGGGATATGAAACTTGCTAATTATAGATTTTAAATATCGTTTCTAGGTTTTATTTGCTAAAAATTGAGCAAAGATTCTTAACAGCTAAAATTTATCGGTTTTTTATAGCAATAAGCAATTTGGTAAATATTCCTGCGGTAAATGCTACGGAAAGGCTTAATATTATTGAGATACTAACAGGAAACCATGTTTCTGGTATATAAAGCCAATTTTTTAAATATAAACCAAAATCACTTTTTGCGATTGCTTCAATTGGAAATTGCCCTGATACTGATGCTATAATTGCACCTATTGCCAGTCCAATTCCCCAAACAGCCACCATATTTTGGAAAGAACGTTCTCGTTTAGCCTCTTCAATCGAAATACTAGCACGAATATATCCAATCATACTTTCTAAAGAGTTTAATTCTGGGCTTAAATTTGCGTAATCAGTTTGTACTTGTATCAAGTATTTATGTTGAGTTTGAAAACTAAATTGAGTTAAACAAGCTAGTTTTTGTTCAATATTGTCTTCAATCATATTTAAGCGTTTATTATAATTACTATGATTAGTTTCAATAGTGCGAATTTGGCATGATAAATCGCTTAATACCATACTATAATTAGATAATATTTGCCATGTTTTTTGTAAAGTTTGTTGAAATTTATCAACACTAAAACGTTGGTGCATATAAATACTTAATTCTGTGCGACAATCTTCAGTTTTTTTTGCTTCGTTTTTAAGTTGCTGTTTAAGTTGACGACTTTGGTGATAAGCCCAACTTATTTTATGATGATAGGCGAGCAGACGGATGAAATCAGGATATAATTCGGTAAGTTTTTCCTCTGTTTCTTTAAGCTGATAAAAGATGATAATAATATGTAATTGTTGGTTAGTGGCACGACATTCAAATATATGCCCATCTAAAAATCGATTATATTCTATTTGGACGTTTTCATAATTTGGAATTAAGCTGGCACAACAACGTTTTACTAATTTTAAATAACATTTATCAGATGAATAGGATATTTTGGCAGAAAATAACCAAGTTTCACCCATGGTTGCAGTTTGTCTATTAAGTTTACTTAAAATGGTTTGTTGTAAATTTTGCAACCAAACTAAATTTTTTATTTGCTGGTCTTCCAATAATTCACATTCGATTAGTAATCCATAGGTATCATTTAATCGTACTGGAAAATAATAACCTTTTTCTGTTGCTGTTACAAAATCAATAGTTCTTGAAACTGGTAATAATTCCAAATATTCAGGTTCAAAATATTCATTATCTTGGTAATCAAATTTATCATGGTTAATACCAGGAATTTTTTGCTTAAATCGTTCCCTATTTTTATTTATATCCTCTTGACTTTGCCCTAATCCTTCCCGTATATCATAAAGAAATAAATCAAGTGTTGCATTATTCAATGTTGTCATTATGTTTTATTTCACTTGAATAAATTATTTAAGCGTTTTAGCAATTTTTTAGAAGCTTTTGGTGGATTTTGATGGCTTATAATAACTTTTACTATATTAACAATTTCATTACTATAAAATTTATCTTTTCCAGGTTTGCCACCCAATGTTTTAATTTTACCGTTAGATGGCGTAATTGCTTCTATTTCTGCTGAAGTAGGCAATAAATTAGTCGTTATTTCAATTTTGTTTAATTGCTTATTTATTTCCTGATATGCAGCATTTAAAATTGTATGTTGTTCAAGAACGTTCATCGCATAATTCCTTCAATTTCAGTTCATTTTTGCTATTAAGTTCGGTGTTTTGTAATGCGCTTAAAAAAGCCAGTAAATTTTTGTTGATGTCCATTATGTCTAAACTGTGATTTTTTTTATTTAATGATAAACTATGATGATTTATTGTAACTACCTACCAAGTTAAGA
>JAGLFE010000397.1 GCA_023144675.1 Thiomargarita sp.
GCGAGGCGTATTTGGACATCGGTCTTGAGCATCAAAAATACCATCATTATCGCTATCAACAGATACAGGACAGCCATTTGACTTAACTTTAGTACCGCGAGGCGTATATGCACATCGGTCTTGATTATCCGCAATTCCATCATTATCGCTGTCAATAACTACTATTTGATCCTCAAACTCATCAATTATTGGTGATTCTGGCGAAACTTTACGCAAACGCACCAAATATTTTTCCGCTTGCCGCTTATTATTATTCCTTAAATACTTTACTACAGCATCCACATAATAATCCTCCATTTCTTCAAAGGCTTGAAAAGCTTGCCGATTGTTAGCATCAAGTTTCAATACCCGTTGATAGCAATTCAAAGCTGTTTGACCCGTTGGGCTGGTGGTAAACCAGTCTTGATTCATATACGATTGACAAGTTTTTAATAATTCAGCAAGCCCATTCCTTGGTGGCATTATTCCATCGCAACCCGCTAGACAAAATTTCGGCAAGGATAAAAAAGAAGTCCAAGGTTCTTGTTTGCCCTTCGTTTCTTTTGAAACAGCTAAACTTACTTCGCTAAATAATTCAGTTAAACTTAAACCATCTTGTTTAATAAAACGCAATAAATGTTTGGTATAATAACTATTATCCTGAGTTCTATCTTCATAAGATTTAAAACCAGGCTGAGTAGCATAGGCAATAACCGAACCTGAAATCGCTTGCATTTTTCCCAATCCGCCCGCATCACCATAACCTTTATCTTGAATCTCCTCCAAAATATTGCGACAAGCATCCAAAATCACAATATTTAAGCCATTATTAGCCGTCTTCATCTCCGCCAAAACAAAACCAACTGGAGTTGCCCGATGTCTTAACTTATTTGAGTTCTTAATGAAATTAGTCGGCACTAAATAATTAACATCCTTATACTGCGCCGCATGTCCCGAAAAATAAAATAAACCCACTGAATCTTTAGATAATTTTTCACCAAACTTATCAATGGCTAATTCTATTGTTTCCTGACTAGCATTGAGTTCTAATATCACCTTAAAGCCTAAATCTTCTAAAGCTTCTGCCATTTTTCGAGCATCATTAACCGAATTGTTCAACGAATCAAACATTCCTGAATAACTATTATTTCCAACCACTAATGCCAACTTATCTCTTGCTAAAACTTGTACCGAAATCATGGCGAAAATTAATAAACTTAATATAATGTGTTTCATATTTAATTACTCCTTAAAATATTTAAAAATTCTAAATTTTATTTATTATACTTATTTTCTAAGCTTCTTATTATTATAACAAAAAAAAAGAAATAACTAGCTTTAGTTGATATTTGGTAATAACATCACTAAATATAAACAATTATTTCTATAAAGTTATTGTTTTCAACAAAAATTGAAAAATTCTTATATTTAAAATAATTAATCAAGGAAAACCTTTAAAGTATGACAGAAACAAAAGTTTACGATATTCTTCCTAAAACAGCAACCAGAGCCCTCATTTCCGCAGAAAAATATAAGGAAATGTATGAACATTCTATTGAAAATCCCGATGAATTTTGGGCAAAACAAGCAAATAGTTTTGTTTCTTGGTCGAAAAAATGGGATTTTGTCCAAGATTGCGATTTTCATACTGGCGATATTCGCTGGTTTAGCAATGCCAAGTTGAATGTTGCTTACAACTGCTTAGATCGCCATTTAAAAACCAAAGCCGATCAAGTTGCCATTATTTGGGAAAGCGATAATCCAACCAAAGATAAAAAAATCACCTATCGAGAATTGCATAGCGAAGTTTGCCGTTTAGCCAACGTTTTAAAAGCACAAGGAGTAAAAAAAGGCGATCGAATTTGTATTTATTTACCCATGATTCCAGAAGCAGCCGTTGCCATGTTAGCCTGTACACGGATTGGAGCAGTACATTCAGTTGTATTTGGTGGCTTTTCACCAGAATCCTTAAAAGATCGTATTTTAGATTTAACTTGTAAAGTTGTAATTACCGCCGATGAAGGAATTCGGGGCGGGCGCACGGTGCCACTTAAAAAAAATGTCGATGAAGCCTTAAATAATTGCCCTTCAGTGGAAACCGTGTTAGTAGTACAAAATACCAATAATTATGAATCTTGGAAGGATGGACAAGACCTTTGGTATCATGAGGAAATGGCAAAAGTAACAGATGATTGCCCCATCGAAGAAATGGATGCCGAAGATCCGTTATTTGTTCTATATACTTCTGGTTCAACTGGCAAGCCAAAAGGCGTATTGCATACAACCGCTGGCTATTTACTCTATACCGCTATCACGCACAAATATATTTTTGATTACCATGATGGTGATATTTACTGGTGTACTGCCGATGTAGGTTGGATTACTGGACATTCCTATATTATTTATGGACCATTGGCTAATGGGGCTACAACCTTGATGTTTGAAGGAATTCCAACTTATCCTGATGCCAGTCGTTTTTGGCAAATTATAGATAAACATAAAGTTAATATTTTTTACACCGCTCCGACTGCAATTAGAGCTTTGATGAGTCAAGGCAATCAACCAGTCAAAGCCACCAGCCGTAAAAGTTTACGTTTATTGGGAACAGTTGGGGAACCAATTAATCCAGAAGCTTGGGAATGGTATTATCATATTGTTGGAGAAGCACGTTGTCCAATCGTAGATACTTGGTGGCAAACTGAAACTGGAGGTATTTTAATCACGCCCTTACCTGGTGCTACAAAATTAAAGCCTGGGTCAGCAAGCTTGCCATTTTTTGGAATTAAACCAGCCGTAGTCGATAATGACGGCAATATTTTAACTGGAGCAACCGAAGGTAATTTAGTTTTAACCGGTTCTTGGCCCTCGCAAATGAGAACAGTTTTTGGTGACCATCAACGTTTTATCAATACTTATTTTAGTCAATATCCAGGCAAATATTTTACTGGAGATGGCGTGCGACGTGATAAAGATGGCTATTATTGGATAACTGGACGAGTTGATGATGTGTTGAATGTGTCGGGGCATCGGATGGGAACTGCGGAAATAGAAAGTGCTTTAGTGCTACATGATATGGTTGCCGAAGCGGCAGTAGTGGGTTATCCGCATACTATTAAAGGTCAGGGGATTTATGCCTATGTTACTTTAATGGCTGATATTGAACCCAACGAGGAATTAAGAACTGAATTAGTTGCGCAAGTTCGCCGTGAAATTGGAGCGATTGCAACTATAGATGTGATTCAATGGTCTCCTGGATTGCCCAAAACCCGTTCAGGTAAAATTATGCGCCGTATTTTGAGAAAAATAGCTGAGAATGAAATTACTAATTTAGGTGATATTTCCACTTTAGCTGATCCAAATGTGGTCGAAAATTTAATTGCCAATCGGGTTAATAAGTAATGCTTTTAATTGCTAAGTTATAAAACAATTAATCATTGAGCATTCACAATTAATTGTCCAAGCTCAAAATCTTTTTCTAATATTAAATTTTAGGTGAATAAATTATTATGACAAATGAAACAATGAAAACAGGTGAATTATCTGATGACGATTTAATGACCTTGAGAAGTGGAATTGCTGCTTTTGAAACTAAACAATTTGTACGGGCGTATAATTTACTAACTCCTATCGCCGAATTAGGCAATCCTGAAGCTAAATATCGTTTAGCTGTTATGGCACAAAATGGTTTAGGACAGGTAGCTAGTCCAGAAAAGGCGTTAAATTGGATGACAAGTGCAGCAACTGAGCAAAAATTTGACTTAGCTCAACATGGTTTAGGTTTTATGTATATGGAAGGAGAATGTGTTGAACAGGACGATGAAAAAGCAGCTTATTGGTTTCGTCAAGCAGCCGAACAGGGCTTAATTGGTGCGCAAACAACCTTAGCTAGTTTATATGAACAAGGCAGAGGGGTTGAAAAAGATATGGCTGAAGCAAAACGTTGGTATGCTCTAGCTGGTTTTGATATGGAATCTAAATCATAATCTGTTATTACGAAAATAATTTTTGGTTTCAATTACACAATAATAGGAATAATTATGTCAGAATTAAAAGCACTTATATTTGATGTTGATGGCACATTGGCTGAAACTGAACGAGATGCGCATCGGGTTGCCTTTAACAAAATTTTTGCTGATTACGGTTTAAATTGGAATTGGTCAGTGGAATTATATGGAGAATTACTAGCGGTAACTGGTGGTAAAGAACGCATGAAGTTCTACTTGGAAAAATATCAGCCTGATGGAAAATATCCAACTGATATAGACACTTTCATTGCGGAAATGCATAAAAAGAAAACTGCTTATTATAGTAAATTATTAACTGAAAATCCAATTCCACTTCGTCCAGGAGTTAGACGTTTGATTGAAGAAGCACGTAATCAAGGTTTACGATTAGCAATTGCAACTACCACTTCCCCTAGCAATGTAGCAGCTTTATTAGAAAATAGTTTAGATGCGCAGTCTATGAGTTGGTTTGAGGTAATTTCAGCCGGTGATATTGTACCTGCTAAAAAGCCTGCGCCTGATATTTACTTTCATGCCCTAGAAAATCTTGGTTTAACAGCCAGTGAATGTATTGCTTTTGAAGATTCTTATAATGGAACTCGTTCTGCCATTAACGCTGATTTAACTACAATTGTAACTACTAGTATTTATACTCGCAATGAAGATTTTGCTGGTGCAGTTTTAGTATTGAATCATTTAGGTGAACCTGAACAAGAATTTTCAATTACTTCAGGTGATGCGAAAACTTCTACTTATGTTGATGTGGACTTGTTACGTAAATTAATCGCTGCAAAATAATGAAATAACTCTATTTTTGGTAGTCCTAAAATAGGTAGTGCTAAACCTG
>JAGLFE010000398.1 GCA_023144675.1 Thiomargarita sp.
GAAACTGAAAATATAGCAGAATTGGCAATAAATGAGGAAATTAATTTAGAAAATTCCGAAGAAATTAATACTATAATTGTTGAAAAACCATCATTTAATATAAAAGCAAATAATAATTTTGTTACTGGATTTTCAAATAAAACTCATGCGCAACTTGCTACAACAAATATATCTAATCAAAATGCTTCAACTGGTTATATGGAAACCAAATGGGAAAACGGTGATTATTATTTAGGCGATTATGTTAGAGGCAAACGTACTGGCGAAGGTCTATATATTTGGGAAAATGGCAATCGTTATGAAGGTCAATTTCTCAATGGCAAGCGATATGGAAATGGAACTTATATTTGGGAAAATGGTGATCGTTACGAAGGTGATTACGTTAATGATAAACGTCATGGAACTGGAACTTATATTTGGAATAACGGCGACTATTATAAGGGAAATTTTATAGCTGGAAAAAGATATGGACAAGGTAAATTGGTTTGGATTGACGGGGAAATATATGAAGGCGGTTTTATTAATAATCATCGCGCAGGAAAAGGTGTTTATATTTCTAGTGGTGGCGATCGTTATGATGGTTACTTTGAAAATGGCAAAAGGGTTGGAAAAGGTATATTTACTTCAATTACTGGTTCTCCTAGAGTTGTTAATTTTAAGGAAAACCAATATACGTTAAAAAATGTAGAATTTAAAAATGGCGTGTTGATTTCCATAGGGATAAGCGATGAAAAAGGAATGGTTAAAACCATTGAAAATGACAAATTTTAGCATTATAGGTGGGCGAGTTATTGACCCAGCTTCAAATTTAGATACAATAACAGATATTCATATTGCTGAAGGCAAAATATTAGCAATTGGTAAGTCGCCAGAAAATTTTTCACCCGAACAACAAATTGAAGCACAGAACCAAATTGTATGCCCTGGTTTCATTGATTTGGGAGTACGTTTGCGCGAGCCAGGAGCAGAACACAAAGCTACTATTTTGAGTGAAACCAAGGCGGCGGCAGCGGGTGGAATTACTACTGTATGTTGTCCTCCAGATACTAATCCCATTATTGACACACCGGCGGTTGTTGAACTTTTAAAACAACGTTCTGAAGCCAATGGTATGGCAAAAATACTGCCTATCGGAGCATTAACACAGGGTTTAACAGGCGAATATTTAGCCGAAATGGGAACTTTAAAAGCGGCGGGCTGTATTGGAGTTAGCAATATATCATCAGTTACCAATACCCAAATATTACGCCACGCTTTTGAATATGCTGCCAATTTTTCCCTAACTGTGTTTATACATCCGATGGATACTTGGTTAAGTCAAAAAGCTTATGTGCATGAAGGCGAAATTAGTACACGTATGGGTTTAATGGGAATTCCAGAACAGGCTGAAACAATTGAAGTAGCGCGTAATTTATTATTGATTGAAATGACGGGAGTAAAAGCCCATTTTGCTCGTTTATCTACTGTGCGAGCAGTGCAAATGATTCAGGAAGCTAGAAATAAGGGATTATCTGTGAGTTGTGATGTTAGCATTCATCAATTATTTTTAACTGATAAAGCACTTAAACAATGTGATAGTCAATATCACGTAATGCCACCTTTCCGTAGTCAGAAAGATAAAGAAGGTTTGCGAACGGGTTTATCAGAAGGACATATTCAAGCAATTTGTTCCGACCATCAGCCCCATGAAACTGATGCTAAATTACAGCCTTTTGCCATCGCTGCCGCAGGCATATCTGGTTTAGATACGTTATTGCCTTTGAGTTTGAAACTAGCAGAGGAAATGCAAATTGATTTAAGCCAAATTATTGCCAATTTGACCATTAAACCAGCCCAAATTTTGCAAATAGAATCAGGGAGTTTATCCATAGGAAAAGTTGCAGATATTTGTATTTTTGACCCCAATAAACAATGGACTTTAACCCCAGAAACTATGCAAAGTTCTGGACATAATTCACCTTTTTTAGGTTGGAAATTTAAGGGTAAGGTAAGTCATACTATTATAAATGGTAAAATTATTCAGTAATTGCTAAATTTTTTTATTTTTGTAACTTTAGTCAATAAGAACGAAATGATTCAATAACCATTCAATAGTTCGGACAGTTTTAAATAAATTAGATAACTGAAGTTATGTGAAAGGAAAAAATATATTATAATATATTAATAATTGGTAACTATCTACCAAGAAATACTTA
>JAGLFE010000399.1 GCA_023144675.1 Thiomargarita sp.
ATTAAAGCTTCAAATGCGAATAAGAGTTAAAATTTTAACATGATTGATGCGCTTCGTTCCTCAGCAGCATCCTACATTTTATATGTATTTTTTAACTTGGTAGGTAGTTACATAAAATATAGGAATGTTACTATACCTATTTATTTAAGAAATAATGTTGTGCAAAAACAAAAGTGATAACTCTTCACAAAAATCGTTATTCTAATGGGGATGACTTAAAACTTTTTTAAATATAAATATTTAGTAATCCTAAATAAAGCAGTGGTTATATATAACTAGTTGATTTTATTATTTGTTTTAATAAACAAACACTACTTTCTAAAGAACTACCAAATATTTAAACCGCCTATAAACATTAAATCTTAAAAGGTATTTACGGATGTGGTCTAAATTCATTAATAATTTTATTACAATAATAGAACAACACTTATGGTGGTTATCAATCATATTTTTTATGATAGGTATATTTTGGGCTGACCAATCTACAGACTTTGCTTACCTTATAGGTGATACAATGGATGGTTTTATCGATGGTTATAGCTATTTTGCCCCCATTGCTATTTACTTAATTTTAACACCTACATTGCTCAAACTTTTTCTCAGTGAAACACATGGTAAAAGTTTTGCTAAATACACTATTAAATGGTTTGTAGTCGCTAGAATTATTGCCTGTGTGTATGCGGTTATTTTTACTGTTATTGCCTTTGATTTGCCTTTATATTCATCTACTGAAGGATTTATGACAGCGGTCAATGAATCTTTCCAATCTCTTGCTTGGATGTTGACCCATAGCGTTTATTTTTATGCCGTTTACGTTTCCTTAATCACGGTAGTTATTGCACTAAAAATCAAAAAATTGGCAAATATTTTAGTAAAAGGTGTTGATCTTATCGAATATTTGGGAAAATTTATTATACCGATTATTCCTTTTCTAATGTTGGCTATTGGAGCTTATGTAACTATTTTGCCAGAAGTTTTAGAAAAAACTATGGGACCAAACTTTTCTAATGTTAAAGTTGATACGGTAACAATGTTAGGCTTTACCATTGATATAAGTTCATCATTGGGCATGATTTTACTTTACGTTTTGGGTGCTTTATTAACTGGTTTAGTTTGTGGTATTTGGCATATAGGACTGCTTATTTTAGCTAAACGTCATCAACCTGATTTTTCCTTAAAAAAATATTTTTCCGTCTATTGGATAAAAGTATATCCAATGTTATGGGCAACGTCTTCCGAAGCATTAGCCACTCCGCTTAATTTGTATATGGTAAAAAAATTATGTCCTACAATTCCTGATGAAGTACGGCAATTCGTAGTTGGTACTGGTTCATTTCTTAATATTAATGGGACTATAATTAACGTTTTTTTAATGACGGGTTTGGTTGCAGCAATTTTGGATATTGATATTTCGATGCTTCAGCTACTTCTCAGTATTCCGATTGTATTTTTAATTGGCTATGGTGTACCAGGCATACCTGGTGAATTGGTATTATTTGGGGGGCCAATAGCTATCTGTATGGGCGTATCTCCAGAATTAATGCCTGCATTTTTAGGACTTTATATTGGTCTTCAAATTGGATTGCCTGATTCGTTTCGTACTGCCTCCAATTCAACAGATGAATGTTTATGTGCTATTATTCTTAATAAAAAAGTAGTATATGATAAACTAGTATAACTTTGTTAATGTAGTCTTGCATTTGCTAAATTTAATTTCTAAAAACTTATGGTTTTATGAGAAAAGCATTGCATGACTATCAAATATTAAAATTTTTAAAAAATTCAATATCTTACATTTTTAACTCTTAATAATTAAATTAAGTAAAAAAGGAACTAAAATATTATGATCCCTTTAGGAGGCATTTTTCTATTTATAGCTGGCGTATCAGTAATCCCTTATCTAAAAAAAACATTTTGTAAAACTAAATGCAAGATGATAACTTCTTCAGACAAAGTTATGGTAGAACATGTTGACATACCAGAAGCTGAAAGCGCAAGAAATAAATATCGTTTTATATTAACCACTGGCACCATGGGACTTGCAGTTGCTGCTCAATTTAGTAGCGTTATTTTGCTTACCCCTGTTAGTTTACTATTAATAGGATATTTTTCTATTGATATATTTAAAGAAGCAAAAACTGCTATTTTTAAAGATAAACGGGTCAAAGTTGACATACTTGATGCGGTTGTTATTTCACTTAGTGTGTTATTTGGTCAAATTGCAGCGGCAGCATTTATGGTGTGGATTCTTGACTTAGCAGATATGTTGCTAGAAAAAACTAGAAGAAAATCACGCCAATATATAACTGATATATTTGGTGAACAATCCCGTTTTGCTTGGTTATTAATGGATGGACAAGAAATTCAAATTAAAGTAAAGGATTTGCAAAAAGACGATATTATTGTTATTGGTACAGGTGAATCAGTACCAGTTGATGGCATTGTTGTTGAAGGAGAAGCAATGATTGATCAACAAAGCTTGACAGGTGAAGCAGCTCCAGTTGATAAACATGAGAAAGAAAAAGTTTTTGCAACAACTGTAATTGTTTCAGGAAAAATTAAAGTTAGAGTATTAGAAACTGGCGAAAACACCTTGGCATCTAAAATCATTCAGATTATTAATGAAGCTTCTAACTATCAGGTTAAACTTCAATCTGTAGGGGAAAAAATTGCAGATAAAATGGTAATTCCCACACTATGGTTAGGGGCGTTAGGCTATGCAACAGTTGGTCCTAATGCTTTACTTGCCATCGTAAATGCTGATTATGGTACAGGTATTCGAGTGGCTGCTCCCATTGCATTATTAGCATCATTAGGCGTTGCCGCAAAAAATGGTATTCTAATAAAAGATAGTAAAGTCTTTGAAATATTAAAAGATATTGACGTAATATTATTTGACAAAACGGGTACTTTAACCAGTGAAACACCAATAGTATCAAGAATAGTCCCTGCTAATAGTATTTATCAAGAAGAAAAAATCTTATTTTATACAGCAACTGCTGAACAAAAGTTTTCGCATCCAATTGCAAATGCTATTTTACAAAAAGCTAGGGAAGAAAATATAATATTACCTAAATATGATGATTCTAAATATTATGTAGGTCTCGGTATTGAAGTAGATATTCATGGGGATTTAATCAAGGTAGGTAGCAGTCGTTATATGGAGCGTGAAAATATTATTATTCCACCTTTAATTGAGGCAGCATTACAAGAAACTAGAGAACGTGGACAAACTGGTATTTTAACAGCGGTTAATAATGAAATTGCGGGCATGATTGAATTGAAATCTAGTTTAAGAAGTGAAGCAGTTCAAGTTATTGCTAACTTAAAACAGGAAGGAATTAAAGAAATTGTGTTGATTTCAGGTGATCATGAAGCTCCAACTAAGGAATTTGCGCAAAAATTGGGAATTAATCGTTATTTTGCTGGCGTGCTTCCACATGAAAAAGCCAATTATGTAAAGTTGCTTCAAAGTGAAGGCAAGAAGGTTATGATGGTTGGAGATGGTATTAATGACTCGGCGGCACTTTCCTGTGCTGATATTGGTGTTTCATTAAAAGGTGCTTCCACCATTGCAGTTGATGTTGCCGATGTCATATTTATGGATGGTAGTCTTAGAAAATTTCATTACTTGTTTGAAATTACAAATATTATGCAACAAAATGTGCGTAGAAGTTTTTATCTTATTGCAGTGCCGAATACGCTTTGTATAGCAGGGGCATTTATGGGAGT
>JAGLFE010000004.1 GCA_023144675.1 Thiomargarita sp.
CTTAATTGGCGCATATTTTTCAAATACATGATATATTAATCCAGTTCCAGAAGTTGAAGTCAAAAACTCAGTGCGAAAACCAATTAATCCACGAGCTGGTATGGTAAAATCTAAACGTATTCTATCCTTTCCATCTGGTTGCATATTCATCAATTCAGCTTTTCGTTCCCCTAATAATTCCATAACCGTTCCCTGATGAACTTGTTCAACATCAATGGTTAAATGTTCATAAGGTTCACAGGTTTCTCCATCAATTTCTTTCATAATAACTTTTGGACGAGAAACAGCTAATTCATAACTTTCCCGCCGCATATTTTCAATCAAAATTCCAAGATGCAATTCACCGCGTCCTGAAATTAAAAATTTATCTGGATCATTAGTATCATCCACTCTTAATGCTACATTATGTAATAATTCCCGATCTAATCTTTCCCGAATTTGACGAGAAGTTACATATTTTCCTTCTTTTCCTGAAAAAGGTGAAGTATTAACCTGAAAAGTCATACTAACAGTTGGTTCATCTACAGTTAATGCTGGCAATGCTATAACACGGTCTGGATGACATAAAGTATCTGAAATATTTAAACCATCAATACCAGTGAATGCGATAATATCGCCGGCAAGGGCTTCCGACATTTCAACACGTTCCAAACCGTAAAATCCAAAGATTTGTAATATTCGTCCTTTACGTTGTTTGCCCTCAACATCTATAATAATAATAGAGCTATTGCCTTTAATTCGACCACTATTAATTCGTCCAATTCCAATTACACCTACATAACTAGAATAATCTAAAGCACTAACCTGTAACTGGAATGATTCATCAGGATCAACATCGGGAATAGGAACATACTTAATAATTGCTTCAAACATTGAAGTCATATCGCCTTCACGCACCGAGCTGTCTTCACTGGAATAACCATTAATCGCTGAACTGTAAATGACTGGAAAATCAAGTTGTGCATCATCTGCTCCTAAACGGTCGAACAGCTCAAAAGTTTGATCTAAAACCCAATCTGGACGCGCACCATCTCGATCAATTTTGTTAATCACTACAATAGGACGTAAACCACGTGCCAATGCTTTTTGTGTAACAAATCTAGTTTGTGGCATTGGACCTTCTACCGCATCTACTAGCAATAGAACCGAATCAACCATTGATAACACCCGCTCAACTTCGCCACCAAAATCAGCATGCCCTGGTGTATCTACAATATTAATTCGATAATCATTCCAACGAATAGCGGTATTTTTTGACAAAATAGTAATGCCACGTTCCCTTTCTAATTCATTGGAATCCATTACTCGTTCGACTTGGTTTCGTTCTCCCAAAGTACCTGATTGTTGTAATAATTTATCGACAAGGGTTGTTTTACCATGGTCAACATGGGCAATAATTGCAATATTACGTAGTTTAGTAATCACGCTAAATAATCTCGAAAATCAGTTTATAAATAGTTTAAGTAAAATCGAATGAGGCTCTAGTGAATGTATCATAAATAATTGATTTTATTGCTTGTTATAAAAATCTATGATTTCAATGAAAATGAATAAATTATGTTATTTTTCCATGAGGTCTCAAATATATATAATGCAAATCAAGAGTTAAAATATTGCTTTAATACGATTGGTACGCTTTAGCATCCTACATTTTTTCCCTACTTAATTTTATACGTATCTTTTTAATTAAATTATTTAGCATCAATTATGTTAAAGTTTTAAATTCTAATTACATATTTGATTTTAAATAGAATTTTTCAACTCTTAATTCGCATATAATATAAGTATATACTATATTTATAATACTCCAAACAGTTTTTGCAACATTGTAATTAAATATTTTTATTTTAAACCTGTTCAAACTATTATTTATTTATAATTAGTTAGTTAGATAGAACTAGCCATTAAAAAATTATCCAAACCGTTGATATTTTATATTATTATAAATTTTCTAAAATTAAATATTGACAAGTTAAAAAATAAATTATATTATTGTTAAATTTTATTTGTTTCAATTTTAGGATTAATTAAATGAAAAGAACTTTTAGTGCAAAAGCAGAGTCCGTAGAAAGACAATGGTTTCTTGTTGATGCTCAAGACAAAGTTTTAGGCAGATTAGCAACCGAAATAGCTAAACGCTTACGAGGTAAACATAAACCAGAATATACTCCACATGTTGATACAGGTGATTATATTGTAGTCGTAAATGCAGAAAAAATAAATGTTACGGGTACCAAAAGAGTAAGTAAGATGTATTATCATCATAGTGGTTATCCAGGTGGAATAAAATCAATTCGCTTTGATAAATTATTAGATAAAGCACCTGAACGTATTATTAGAAGTGCAGTTAAAGGTATGTTACCGAGAGGACCTTTGGGTCGTGAAATGTTACGTAAATTAAAAATATATGTCGGTCCTGAACATGATCATATTGCACAACAACCTATTTCTCTTTCTTTATAAGGATTAAATTATGGAACAATATTATGGAACAGGAAGACGTAAACGTTCTGTTGCCCGAGTTTTTTTAAGAAGTGGTGAGGGTAAAATTACGGTTAATGGTACTTCGCTTGATGAATATTTTGGTCGTGAAACTGCCCGTATGGTAGTGCGCCAACCACTTAAAATAGTAGATAGAGAAACAACTTTTGATATTTATGTAACTGTTCGTGGTGGTGGCAATACTGGTCAAGCAGGTGCAATTCGTCATGGTTTGACCCGTGCATTAATTATTTATGATGAAACTTTTAGAAAAGCTTTACGTCGAGCTGGTTTTGTAACACGAGATTCTCGTCAAGTTGAACGTAAGAAAGTTGGTTTACATAAAGCACGTAAACGTCCACAATATTCAAAACGTTAATTTTACAGTTAGAATGGTGTATAAAGCTTCGCTTATGCACCTTACGAATGGTGATTTTTTTTAAAATATTTTAAGTATCAAATATTTAACAAGTTTAACACTATTTTGTGCAACTTTATATAAACCAAATTCAACGAAATTCCATATTATCCACACAATAATTAAAGTCCAAACAGATTTAATTTTAATTATAAATTGATTATTGCAACTAATTTCTTCAAATTTAATCCCATCAAAATAGCTGGCAATCAGTTTTTATATACATAAAATGTAATTACTAAACGCCCATTGACTTTCTGTTACCTTTTTTATTTTTTATTCGTAACTATCTACTAAGAAATACATATAGAATGTAGGATGCTGCTAAGGAACAAAGCGCATCAATCATGTTAAAATTTTAACTCTTAATTAGCATTTAAAGCTTTAATTGGTAGATAGTTACTTTTATTCCACATAGTTTATTTTAAAGTTTAGTTGGTAAATAGTTACGTTTTATCTATTATTTACTTAGGTACTTCGAGTGCAAATGAGCAATAATTACGTAAAAAATTTTATAACCCTAGTGGGTTGTGGAAACGAAAATTTTTGTATCAATATCAACAAAATAATTCCCATTCTCAAGATAAACAACCTTGGTAGCAAGGTAGGAGTATTTTCACCCCATGCAAACATATAAACCAGACTTTTCTGAGAAATTATTGGCTATATATAGCCGAATTAAGATTTATAAATGGCCATTTTTCATGGTTTATCGTCCACAAAGTTTTGCCCTTAAAGGTCGTGAAATAAGAGAAATACAAAGTTTAATTAAGCCGGGAGATATTCTTGTTCGCACCTTCAATCAATATTTGAATAACTATTTTTTGCCCAGCACTTTTAAACACGTTGGTTTATATCTTGGAGAAGTGAGTGAAAATCATTTAAGACAAGTAGCTAAAATTAGTAATCCAAATGATTTTAATCCAGGTAAGCAACGAGTTATTCATGCTATTGGTGATGAGGTGATTTTGGATGATTTATTGGATTTTTGTCGTTGCGATGGCTTGGCTATCATGCGTTTTCCACGAGTTTTAAAAAATAATAAGCAACAAATCCCAGATATTTTAAAAGCATACTTTAAAAACCCAACCCCCCCTATTTCACCCGTTTCTACACCAGAACTTGCTATAGAAACGGATGGCAACGAGAATTTTTTTAAACGTTTATTGTCAAATACCAAAAAATATACTCGCAAAAAAGCTAATACGGAAGAAATAGAATCTGAACAATCAGAAGAAAAATCAGTAATTGACCCTAGCTTGCTTAAATTAGTTAAATTAGAACGTGATATTGCACTCTATATTGCAAAAAGAAAAGAGGTAGAATTTAATAAAGTATTTAAAATTCTCTATAATGTTGCTCTTAAAGAGTTAAATACACCCCATGATTATAATTTTGGCATTGAACCTTATCACTTAACGCGTAGTACTGAATTAATTTATTTTATCACCAAAAGCTTATGTTGGAATTACTATATTGAAGCAGAATCAGTACGAATTTTTTTCAAAGAACATCTCATCATTACACCAGATATATTTGTAGATAGTGGGCTTGAAGAAATTTGGAAAAGTGATATTTGATAATGAAATTTGATGCTACCTTTTTTGAAAATAGAGCTTGTAAATATTATCCTTGTCATACAAATATAAAACATATTAATTGTTTATTTTGCTATTGTCCGCTCTATTTTTTAGATTGTCCTGGAAATTATACTATGTTGAAATTAAATAATAATCCAACTATATTAGAAAAATCAGCGGCAATTAAAGATTGTTCACAATGTACAGTTGTTCATAATCCAAAAACAGGTTGGAAAACAGTTCAAAAATATATTGGTTTAAAAATGAATAAATGATGTAAAATTACAGCAATTGGTTTATAATTATAGCAATTGGTTTATACTCAATATTCAAGTTTTTATAAAAAATAAAAAATTGGTAAGCGAGTAATATTAATTTCAACTTTTAGAGCTTAAAAAATATGATTGAACGTTATGGACAATGGATTATTCGTTGGCGTTATTTTGTTGTACTGGCTACTTTAATCTTAGTCGGTTTAACTACCTTTGGTTTGCCGTTAAAATTTGATACTGATTATCGAGTGTTTTTTAGTGATGAAAACCCGCAATTAATTGCATTTGATAATTTACAAAATACTTATACTAAAAATGACAATGTGTTAATTGTACTTGCGCCTAAAGATAAGCAAGTTTTTACTGCTAACACTTTAAGCGCAGTAGAATGGCTGACTGAAGAAGCTTGGCAAATACCCTATTCTATCCGAGTGGATTCGGTTACTAATTTTCAATATACCTATGCGGAAGAAGATGATTTAATTGTTGGCGATTTAATTACTGATGCGTCTAATTTATCTCCAGCGGAATTGGAAAAATCTAAAAATATTGCGATTAATGAACCGTTACTTATTCACCGAATAATTTCTCCAGAATCCCATGTAACGGCGATTAATATTACCGTTGAGTTGCCAGGAAAAGCAGCCGATTTGGAAGTTCCTGAAGTTGTTGCCTTTGTACGGGATTTATCGAAGAGATTCCAAGCTAAATATAAGGACATTGATGTACATTTAACTGGCATGGTGATGATGAATAATAGCTTTCCTGAAGCTTCAAAATCGGATGCCCGCACTTTAATTCCTCTAATGTTTTTAATTATTATTGCCACTTTATGGTTGCTATTACGAGGTTTTGCTGGCATATTTAGCACCATATTGGTAGTCATATTTTCAGCAACTTCCGCTTTAGGAATAGCTGGTTTAATGGGAATCGCCTTAACTGGACCGTCAGCCACTGCTCCCATAATGATTTTTACTCTGGCGGTTGCAGATAGTGTCCATTTTTTAATTACCTTTCGTTATGAAATGAAAACTAATAGCTTAGAAAAAAGAGCAGCTATAATTGAAAGTTTGCGTCTCAATTTTCAACCTATTTTCTTAACCAGCATTACCACTGCAATTGGTTTTTTGAGTATGAATTTTGGGGATGTACCACCTTTTCGAGATTTAGGAAATATTGTTGCAGTAGGAGTCATTGTTGCATTTATACTTTCGGTTAGCTTTTTACCAGCTTTGATGGCTATTTTACCAATTCGTTCAAAAGTTAAAGTTGTTAAAACCGTTTTATTTATGGATAGATTAGGGCAATTTGTCATTAAATGGCGACGACAATTAATGTGGAGTATGAGTACTATCATATTAATCTTGATTGCCTTTATTCCACGTAATGAATTAAATGACGTATTTGTCGAATATTTTGATGAAAGTTTTGATTTTAGACGCGCCACTGATTTTGTAACTGAAAATTTGACAGGTATATATGATATACATTACTCGTTAAGTGCTGGTGAAGGAAATAGTATTAGCAATCCTAAATTTCTACAAAAAGTGGACGAATTTGCCCAATGGTATCGCACACAACCAGAGACCATTCATGTGAGTACGATTACGGATACTTTTAAGCGGTTAAATAAAAATATGCACGGCGATGACCCAAATTATTATCGTTTGCCAGCGCAACAAGATTTAGCAGCGCAATATTTGTTATTGTATGAAATGTCTTTGCCTTATGGTTTGGATTTAAATAACCAAATTAATATAGATAAATCTGCTACTCGGGTTGCCGTTACTTTGCAAACAATATCTACCAATGAACTATTAGCATTAGAAGAAAAAGCCCAAGATTGGTTACGGGAAAATGGTTTACCTTCCATGCAAGTGCCAGGAGCAAGTAGTTCTATCATGTTTGCAAATATTGGCAAGCGAAACATTATAGGAATGTTGACAGGTGCTTTTTTGGCTTTAATTCTTATTTCCCTTATTTTGATTGTAGCATTACGTTCCATAAAATTTGGTTTAATCAGTTTAATACCTAATTTAGTGCCAACTGCGATGGCTTTTGGATTATGGGGAATGTTGGTTGGACAGGTTGGAATGGGCTTATCAGTTGTAGCGGGTTTAACCATCGGGATTGTGGTTGATGATACCATCCATTATTTAAGCAAGTACATTCGAGCGAGGCGGGAAAAGAATTATAGTCCAGAAGAGTCAGTATTATACGCTTTTCGCAGTGTCGGTTTAGCATTATGGGTAACTTCTATTGCATTAATAGCTGGATTTGGAATTTTATCCCAGTCCCATTTTTACCTTAATTCAACCATGGGTATAGTAACCGCAATTACGATTGCATTTGCCTTAATTGCCGATTTTCTACTATTACCGCCTTTATTGATGGCGATTGATAAATAAAAAATAGCAGTAATAGCTGTTCACAAAAAAATAAAATTCTTATGATAAATGGTTTTTGTAAAATTATTGTAACTATCTGCCAAGTTAAAAAATACGTATAAGATGTAGGATGCTGCTGAGGAACGAAGCTCATCAATCGTGTTAAAATTTTAACTCTTAATTCGCATTTGAATTTTAATTGGTAGATAGTTACAAATTATTTAGGATGAACAGTTGATTGTAAATTTTAAAACTAAAAAGCTTGAGAAATGCTATTGCCAAAATAATCAAGCTAAAAGGTTTTTTGGAGACCAAATTGCTAGAAAGTACATTCAAAGGATTAATTTAATAAAAGCAGCTAAAAGCCTAGATGAAATAATGTTACTTCCAGGTTTACAATGCCATTCTTTGAAAGGTAATAGACAAGGACAATATGCAATCAAATTAACAGGGTTTTATAGGCTAATTTTTACAGTCAAAGGTGATAATTTAAATATAGTTTTAATAGAAGAAGTGAGTAAACATTATGATGACTGAAATAGAACTTATGTCTGACATAGCAATTCCTCCAGGAGAGTATCTTGAAGAAGTACTGGAAGATGCAAGAATTAATCAAGCAGAATTAGCACGTAGAATAGGGCAAAGTCCTCAAGCTATCAATGAAATAGTCAAAGGTGAAAAACCTATAACTCCCAATATTGCATTGCAACTAGAACAAATACTTGGTATTTCGGCACAATTATGGAGTAATTTAGAAACTGAATTTAGATTAATTTTGGCAAAGAAACAACAATCTAAAAAAATTCAAAAAGAAGAAACTTTAGTAACTGAAGTTACGCAAAAGCAAAAAACGGAATTGAAAATAAGCTTATTATAAGGATTGCCAAAATTCAAAAATTTTATATCTAAATTTAATTCTTATATTTTATAACATCCGAATTCATCTGCGTAACTTTAATCAGGTTAGCGAAAAATAACCAAACAAAAATATTAAGCTTCCAATATGATTAAAAGCTTCATACACAAAGGATTAAAAAAATATTATCTTTTAGGAAGCAGGAATCCAAACACGTCATGAAACACGAATTCGACTCATTTTGGCACAACTTAATCAAGCAATTCAAGATATGAACATTCCTACATTTAAACTGCATGAATTGAAGGGAAATAGAAAAGGCATTTGGTCAGTTGTGGTGCAGGCAAACTGGCGTATTACTTTTCGTTTTGAAAATGGTGATGCCGAAATTATCAATTACGAAGATTATCATTAGGAAAAATAACCATGAAAATGTATAATCCACCTCATCCAGGCGAAATAGTCAAAGGGCTATGGTTAGAACCAATGAATATCAGTATTACCGATGCCTCAAAAGCCTTAGACATTAGCCGAAAAACATTATCAAGAATTATTAATGGTAAAGGTAAAATTACACCAGAAATGGCAGTAAGACTATCAATAGCATTTGGAACAACGGCAGAAAGTTGGATGGGACATCAAATATCTTATGATTTATGGCAAGTTAAGCAACATAAAAAAGAACTGAATGTTAGTTCATTATTAGTTTAGAGCGTATTCTCGATATTCTAATTAAACTCAGTACCTTAAATTTTCTCAATAAAAATTCCCATGGTTATTGAAACCGATCGCTTAATCAATCCCGTTAGCAATGGAGAAGATCAGGTAATAGATCACGCCATTCGTCCCCGATATTTAGCTGATTATGTTGGACAACCGCGCACGCGTGAGCAAATGGAAATTTTTATTCCTGCTGCTAAATTACGCAACGAAGCCTTAGATCATCTACTAATTTTTGGACCACCAGGACTTGGTAAAACCACTTTAGCACATATTGTAGCTAACGAAATGGAAGTCAATATTCGCCAAACTTCGGGTCCAGTCTTAGAAAAAGCGGGAGATGTGGCTGCTTTATTAACCAATTTGGAACCACACGATGTACTATTTATTGATGAAATTCACCGTTTAAGTCCAGTTGTCGAGGAAATTTTATATCCAGCGATGGAGGATTTCCAGTTAGATATTATGATTGGGGAAGGACCAGCAGCCCGTTCTATTAAACTGGATTTGCCACCTTTCACTTTGATTGGCGCAACAACTCGAGCTGGTTTATTAACCTCTCCATTACGGGATCGGTTTGGAATTAGTCAACGACTTGAATTTTATGATAGTCAAGATTTAGCCAATATAGTTACTCGTTCAGCAAGTATTTTAAACTTAGTTATTGATGAACAAGGTGCGATGGAATTAGCTAGACGTTCAAGAGGTACGCCTCGAATTGCTAATCGTTTGTTAAGACGGGTGCGTGATTACGCTCAAATACGGGCAGCAGGAGAAATTACTTTAGAAGTTGCAAAACAAGCTCTTAATTTGCTTAATGTGGATAATTATGGTTTAGATATGATGGATAGAAAATTGTTGTTGGCTATTATGGAGAAATTTGAAGGCGGTCCAGTCGGAATTGAAAATTTAGCGGCAGTAATTGGCGAGGAACGTGGTACAATTGAAGATGTAATCGAACCATTTTTATTACAACAAGGGCTGTTAGTTCGTACTCCAAGAGGGCGAGTAGTAACACGTTTAACTTGGCAACATTTTGGCTTGGAATTAAAAATTCCCAAAAATTTATTTAATCAATGAAAAAATTTAAATTACCGATACGGGTTTATTATGAAGATACTGATGCTGGCGGCGTAGTTTATCATACAAATTATTTAAAATTTATGGAACGCACACGTACCGAATGGTTGCGTAATATGGGTATTGAACAGGGTAAATTAAGGACACAATTTCAATTAGTATTTGTGATGCGCCATTTATCTATTGAATATTTGAAGCCAGCTTTCTTTGATGATTTATTAGAAGTTACAGCAAACATTGTTAAATTAGGAAAAGTTACCATTATTATGGAGCAACAAATTTTACGTAATACCGATATACTTTGTACTGCTGTGGTCAAAATTGGTTCTATTGATATTCAAACCCAGCGTCCGCAAAAATTACCACCTGAAATTTTTCAACAATTACAAATTTATAAACCTGAATAAAATGAACGAATTATCCTTTATCAAACTGATTTTAGAAGCCAGTTTAATTGTCCAAATTATTATGGCTTTATTGCTGTTAATTTCTGTTTATTCCTGGAGTTTAATTTTTCTCAAAAGCCGAGTTATTAAAAAAGCGCAATTGGCAGCTAATCAATTTGAAAAACATTTCTGGCAAGGCAAAGATTTAAACGGTTTATATAATCGAATAAATAGTCATAATCAGGAAGCCTTTGGTATGGCGAATATTTTTACTACTGGTTATATGGAATTTGTTAAATTACGCAAGCAACCTAAAATAAATTCCCTAGATTTGATTGAAGGTTCAACTCGGGCGATGCGTGCCATTTTAAACCGTGAAATGGAACAATTAGATCGCCATTTATCCACTTTGGCAACGGTGGGTTCAGTTAGCCCTTATATTGGATTATTAGGCACCGTTTGGGGAATTATGAACTCATTTCATGCTCTCGGTGGAATGGAACAAGTTGCCTTGTCAATGATTGCTCCAGGTATTTCCGAAGCCTTGATTGCAACCGCAATGGGATTATTTACTGCGATTCCTGCCGTAATGGCTTATAATAATTATGTAGATAATGTTGATCGTTTAATTAATCGTTACAATATATTTTTAGACGAATTTGCAGGTATTTTACAACGCCAATCTTATGTTGAGACATAATTGATGCGTTTCGCAAATTCAGCACCTCTTACATTTTTTATCCTACTTTATTTAGGACTAGCAATATTTTAACTCTTAATTCGCATTAAAATTTAAGGGCTAATTGTACAATAACACTTGTAGCATCTTCACCAGTTCCGCCGTCAATAACAGCATAATCTTCATCTTGAGCGTATTCCATAGAAATAGACGTATTATCATAAATTCCAACCGATATACTTGCTAAAATACGGGTTTCTGGTAACCCCAAAGCAAGAGCTTCTTTAGTTCCTTGATAAGCAATTGCAACTGTAGTTTCTTTAGCTAATATATTGAAATTATAGCCAGCTTCTATGTTCCAAGCTTGTGGCTCGGCTTTAGCACTACTTATATGCTCAAATTCATCTAGCGCAGTTACATATTCTCCAATGAAACTAATATTAGCCAAATTAAGTGAAAAGTGAACACTCAAACCATCAACGTATTCATAATCTGTTAGGGCAGTTATATCACCAGCCGGCGCAATGCTTTCCAAAACACCAGTAATGCCATTAGAATCTCCAATATCATTGATATAATCAATTCCAAAATCATAATTTATTTGTTCCAATTCTTGGGTAAAACCAAAGTTAGCACCATAGTGATTAATTTTACTTTCTGTACCTTCTTGTGTATTTCCATTGAACGCATAAATTGAACCGTACCATCCATTTTGAATAAAACCAAGTAAAGCCGCTTTTTCCCGTGTTTCTCCTAATTCTAAAGTCAGCGGGTCAGAAATCATGTGGGAATCATAATGTCCAAATGGTACATATAATTGTCCAACAGAAAGATAAATAGGTGATGTATTTTCATTGCCTAAAGTTAAAATAGCTCCATCTATTTCTAAGGGAGTACCGTCTTCTTCATAGATAAAGCCAACATTCGCTTTTGCTAATGGATGTACCTGTGCTTCTAAACTAAGACTAAATTCATCAACTATAAAATCGCTACTATCAACTCCTGTATAATCTTCATTATATTGGGCTTCTACTTGCAAAGTACCGCTAAGAGTAACCCCAGTGCCAGCTAATAAATTATCTTCCGCAGTAACAATATTTGTATAAATTATACTACTTATACCAGTAGCAATAATAAGTGATTTTAATTTCAAAATTAATTCTCTTTAATTGGTTATATTAATTGCAATAAAATGAGTTTATATTAAACTAAAAACGTAACTATCTACCAATTAAAGCTTCAAATGCGAAAATTTTAACATGATTGATGCTACATTTTATATGTATTTCTTGGTA
>JAGLFE010000040.1 GCA_023144675.1 Thiomargarita sp.
TTAATTGGTAGATAGTTACAAATTATTATTAATAAAAACTTTTTTAAATAGGCTTTAAATATTAAAATCATTGTGCGATACTCAATAATCATATTTTTGTTGGCAAACTACTTATTTACCACCAACGTACTAGCTGAATCTGCTTTATGTAAACCATTTATAGAAACTGTACCAAATCGCCCCGAATTATCTCCCCCAACAGATGAATCATTGCAACTATTTGCCGATGAAGTGCAAATCAAAGAAAAATTAGGTCTTTCAACCTTTACTGGTAAAGTTATTTTACAACGCGCTGACCAAATTTTAAGTACGCCAACTATTAGCTACGATCGAAATCAAGATATTATTGATACCGAAGAAGAATTCATTTTTTGGGGAAAAAACTTTATTATTAACGGCTCGGCAATTAAATTATATCCAGAAAAACGCAGTGAAATAGAAAACGCAAACTATTGGCTATTAGACCGTCGAATACGTGGACATGCGGCTAAATTAATTCAAGAATCTGAAGATATTTTCCATTTAGAACAGGCTAGTTATACCACCTGTGATGCCGATAATGAAGTATGGAATTTATTTGCTGAAAAAATGACTTTGGATAGAAATACATCAGAAGGAACAGCGCACAATATCACCATCAATATTTTAGATATTCCAGTCTTTTATTTTCCCTATATTTCTTTTCCGATTGGCAATCAACGCAAATCAGGCTTTTTAGCTCCTAATATTGGTAGTTCAGACGAAGCTGGCACCGAATTTAGCATTCCTTATTATTTAAACCTAGCTCCTAATTATGATGCCACTATAACTCCACGTTATATGTCTCGGCGTGGCTTATTACTAGAAACAGAATTCCGTTATTTAACCCCAAAAAATACTGGTCGCTTAGAACTTGAATATATACCTTATGACCAAGCCTTTGGAGATAACCGCTCTTCAGCACTTTTCCAGCATAATGGTTTTATCAATAAACGCTGGATAACTGAGTTGAATATTAATTACACTTCAGATCGCCGATTTTTTGAAGAACTTGGCACTAATATTTCTGTTGCTAGTATTATTCATTTAGAACGTCGTGGGGATTTACGTTATATTGGCGATGGTTGGCAAGCTTTGGGACGGTTGCAAACCTTTCAAACCCTTGACCCTAATCCCGCCGCTCAACCTTATCATCGTTTACCCCAATTTTTAGTGCAAACCACCTTGCCGAAACGAAATCGCCAATTTAATTTTGGTTTAAAAGCCGAATGGGTGCAATTTGAGCGCAATATTGAAATTATAGATGCGCCCACGGGTCGTCGCATAGATGTTCAGCCAACGATTAGTTTTCCTTGGCGAACTCCAGGTACTTTTATCCAACCTAAGTTATCATTACGTTATACCATCTATGACCTAGATAATTTAACCACCACTGACAACAAAAGTCCTGACCGATTTTTAGGTACATTTAGTACTGATAGTGGATTATTTTTTGAACGGGATTTAAATTTGGCTAATACTAATTTTATTCAAACTTTAGAACCTCGTTTATTTTACCGCTATACGCCTTATAAAGATCAGACAAATATTCCCATTTTTGATACCGCTGAATACGATTTATCCTTTTTACAACTATTTAGGGACAATAATTTTGCTGGAAGCGATCGAGTTGATGATGCGCATCAAATTAGTTTTGGCATCAGTTCACGTTTATTAGAAACTACCAATGGCATGGAATATTTTCGAGCCAGTTTAGGGCAAGCTTATTATTTTAAAGAACGTCGAGTAACTTTGCCTGAACAATTGGAGAAATTAGATGCTTCTTCCAATATTATTTTGGAATTAGCCACTCAACTTTCAAAACAATGGCAAATTACCTCCACTATGCGTTGGAATCCCCACGAAAATGAAACGGAACATAGTGTTTTGCGAGTACGTTATCGCCCTGATAAAAAACGGATTTTCAATCTATCTTACCGTTTACGCGAGCAAATATTAGAACAAACTGACCTTTCTTTTCACTGGTTAGTCAATTCACGTTGGAATGTATTAGGACGTTGGAATTATTCCATGCCCACTGAGAAATTTTTAGACTCATTTTTAGGAATAGAATATCAAAGTTGCTGTTGGGCAGTTCGCGCTATTACTCGCCGTTATATAAATAAAATTGATGGCGATGGTTATTTAAACGGCTTCTTTTTACAATTTCATTTAAAAGGATTAGGTTCAGTTGGTAAAAATGCTAATTCTTTCCTAGAACAAGGTATTCCAGGATATAATGATCAATTTTAAAATTTTCTAGTTATCAAACGCCTCTCCATAAGTATTGATTGTTTGGACTGCCTAATTTGGTAATTTTTTTATAGGCGGTGATAGTGCTAAATAATTATGTAGCTCGGGTTACGTTGCACTCGACCTACATTTTAGCCCAATCACTACTTTGTTTAAGGCTACCCTTATTTGATATTTATGTAATAATTATCTTATTTTTTTCAACAAAATAGCTTTTTAATAATGGCAAATGTCAAGCCAAAAACAAAATATAACTAAACATACTCCCGCAATGCAACAATATTTGGAAATCAAAATCGATTATCCAGATATGTTACTGTTTTATCGCATGGGAGATTTTTACGAACTTTTTTTTGAAGATGCACATAAAGCGTCTCGTTTATTGGATATTACGCTTACTTCTCGGAGTAAAAGTAGCGGGAAAGATATTCCGATGGCTGGCATCCCTTTTCATGCAATTGAAAACTATTTGGCTAAATTAGTTCGGCAAGGAGAATCGGCGGTTATTTGCGAACAAGTTGGTAATCCAGCAACTAGCAAAGGTTTAGTTGAACGCAAAGTTACTCGTATTATTACTCCTGGAACACTTACCGATGAAGCTCTATTGGATGAACGACAAGAAAGCCTATTAGCAGCAGTAAATATTGTGGCTGATACTATTGGAATTGCAACCCTAGATTTAGCCAGTGGACGCTTTAGTTTAATCGAAATGCAGGGGAAAACTTTATTTTACAGCGAATTAGAACGTTTAGCTCCAGCAGAATTATTAATCAGTGAAGAAAACCGCTTAACTTTGCCCAAAATTACCATTCGCAAACAACCTAATTGGTACTTCGATTCAAATACGGCAAGACGTTTGTTGATTCAACAATTTAAAACTCGTGATTTATCAGGTTTTGGCTGCGACCACTTAAATATTGCTATTGGAGCAGCGGGCTGTTTACTGCAATATGCGCATGAAACTCAACGAACTCAATTACCGCATATTCAAGGACTTAATTGGGAACGGCGTGAAGATAGTATTTTTTTAGATGCGGCTAGTCGGCGTAATTTAGAATTGGATAGTCGTTTAATTGGCAAGCGTGAACATACTTTAGTTGATATTATGGATGATTGTGCAACTCCAATGGGTGGGAGATTATTGCGCCGTTGGTTGCATCGTCCATTGCGCAACATCAAAATTTTGCAAGCTCGCCATCAAAGTATTGGTTCTATTTTACTTCAACAATCTATTGCTAAAATTTATCAGCAACTGCGCTCAATTGGTGATATTGAACGTATTTTAGCTAGAATTGCTTTAAAATCAGCTCGCCCGCGTGATTTAAGCCAACTATGTATCGCCTTAGGTATATTGCCCGAATTGCAACAACAATTAAACCAGTTGCAGACTCCACATTTAAAAAATTTATCCAAAAAAATTGGTTTATTTCCAACTAGTTATAATTTATTAAACACCGCTATCATAGAAAAACCATCTTTATTAATACGTGATGGTGGAGTGATTGCACCTGGTTATGACCAAGAATTGGATGAATTACGTAGTTTAAGTGAAAATGCTGGACAATATTTAGTCAATTTGGAAGCAAGGGAACGGAAACGTACAGGTATTACCAATTTAAAAGTGGGATTTAATCGAGTGCATGGTTATTACATCGAAGCTAGTCGCATCCATGCCAATAAAATTCCAGCGGATTATACCCGTCGTCAAACACTTAAAGCAACCGAACGTTATATTACTGCTGAATTAAAATCTTTTGAAGACAAAGCTTTAAGTGCCAAAGAACGGGCTTTAAATCGGGAAAAATATTTATACGAGCAATTATTAGATAAATTACTAGAATCATTATCTGATTTGCAAACTTGTAGTGCCGCTTTAGCTGAATTGGATGTGTTGAATAACTTTGCTGAACGGGCTGATACTTTAAAACTATATCCTCCTGAATTCACGGATAAAGAGCATATTAAAATTATTGAGGGGCGGCATCCAGTTGTAGAATATGTACAGGAAGAACCTTTTATTCCCAACAATTTGGAACTTAATCAGCAACGCCAAATGTTGATTATTACAGCAGCCAATATGGGTGGGAAAAGCACTTATATGCGGCAGACGGCTTTGATTGTTTTATTAGCTCACATTGGTAGTTTTGTACCAGCGCAACAAGCCATTTTAGGACCAATTGATGCAATTTTTACTCGAATTGGAGCCAATGATGATTTGGCTGGTGGGCGTTCTACTTTTATGGTGGAAATGACCGAAACCGCTAATATTTTACATAATGCGACTCGCCATAGTTTAGTTTTAATGGACGAAGTTGGACGTGGAACTAGCACTTTTGATGGTTTATCTTTAGCTTGGGCTTGTATAGAATATTTGGCACAACAAGTTGGGGCTTATACTTTATTTGCAACTCATTATTTTGAATTAACCCGCTTGCCAAAATTGTTTCAAAATATTGCTAATATTCATTTGGATGCAGTGGAACAACATGAAAAGTTAATTTTTATGCACGCTATTAAAGAAGGACCAGCCAATAAAAGTTATGGATTGCAAGTGGCTTTATTAGCTGGCGTTCCTAAACAGGTAGTTGAGCAAGCTAAAAAACATTTAAAGCAATTAGAAGAACAAAAATTACAAACTACAGTGCAACAAAGCAATTTATTTAAGCCAACTGAGCCTAAAGTAAGTTTTAAACCACATCCCATTGTTGACAAAATAACAGCTATTTCACCTGAAGATATTACTCCAAAACAGGCATTAGATTTGATTTATGAGTTGAAAAAATTATTATAGCCAAGATATAGATTATCTTGATATTTTAATCTAATTATTCTTTTTGCGTAACTTCAGTTATAATTTATTCATATTTCATTTTATTCAGGATTTGCAATGAAGATAAGTACCAAATTATATTTTAGCTTTTGGTCTGCGATGGCTTTAGTTATTACAATCGGTGTGTTAATTATTTTTCAAATTCATACTTTTTTCACTTTAACAGTAAAATTACATAATCATCCAGTATCGCTTAATAATTCTGTATATGAATTAAATTTCAAAATCGTTCAAATCCAAACGCAATTAAAAGAAACTATTTTACAAAAAGATCGGGCAAATTTAGAAATTATTAAGCAAATAGTCGGAGCGAGCGAAAAAGAAATGTATCAAAACTTTAAAGTTATGCAAGAAAATTTTATTGGTGATAACAAACTTTTTGCGGAAAT
Source organism: Thiomargarita sp. (assembly GCA_023144675.1). Lineage (GTDB taxonomy): Bacteria > Pseudomonadota > Gammaproteobacteria > Beggiatoales > Beggiatoaceae > JAGLFE01. The sequence continues at coordinate 5,491 of JAGLFE010000040.1, forward strand.
TATTAAATTGCTAAATAAATGGAAAAATACAGTTGATGAAATTGTATTACTACAAAAACAAGAACAAATTGATCAAGTAGATTATTTGTTGGTTAAAGAAAAAAGTTTGGAACGTATTGAAGAATTGGAGTTGATTGTAAAAGAATTAATGCAGATTATTAAAAAGCAAACTAATACTTTTTTAGAAGATACTAATTTTCAGGCTATGACCACCTTACGTATTTCTATTTTGCTGCTTATTTTAATTATAATAGGAGTTTGGATTATATTTGCCTTTTTACGTAATATTGGACGCAATGTTGATTTTGGATTAGAAGTAGTGGATGCTTTATCAAAAGGTCAATTAAATCAAGAAATTAAATGTAATAATAATACCGAAGCTCAAGATTTGTTAAAAGTATTGGATAATATGCAAATGGAACTAAATCAACAGATACAAAAAGTTACTTTAGTTGAACACGAATTAGATAAAACATGTCCAATTATTTATGAAACCGAACAAAAGCTGAATAAAATAACCCAAGAGCAAATTTCTAAAGTAGTTTTAAAGTTACACCAATAGCTTTCTAAGCTGGTAGATTCCTATCATTAGTTATACTTATTTTAATCTAAATTTAGGTGCTTAACTTCAGTTAAATAATTACTATTTACTCTGAATCATTTCATAGATATCCAAATAATATTGTCCAGAACGATGCCATGAATAATTATATTGCATCCCTTGCATAACCAATTTGCGGAATTGATCAGGATAAGAATGCCATAAGCCAATAGCACGTTGCATAGCAGATTCAATACCCGCATAGTCAGCTTCATGGAATACATAACCATTACGTGCTGTCAGTGGTTTATCTGAATAGTCTCGGTCAAAAATAGTATCCACAAGCCCCCCAACTGTACGTACAATTGGCACTGTGCCATATTTTAAAGCAATTAATTGAGTTAAGCCACAGGGTTCATACATACTAGGCATAATAATCATATCTGAACCTGCATAAATAAGATGAGCTAATTCCTCATTAAAACCTATTTCAATATGGCAATCTTGATTATCATTAAGTTCCTGTTTTAAGTTCCAAAAATCGTTGTTAATACTTGCTTCTGGACTTGAACCTAATAAAACAAATTGCGCTCCATGTTCAAGTGCATAAAAAAGTCCATGTCGAATTAAATGCACCCCTTTTTGAACATCTAAACGACCTACGTAGGCAATAATAGGCTTAAATTCTTGACGCAGTAATAATTTATCCCGCAACGCATTTTTATTTTCATATTTTTGCTCTAAATTGGATATAGTATAATTATATGGAATTAAATCGTCAACTTCTGGATTCCATAATTTATAATCCAAGCCATTTAATACACCACCAAATTTACCTTGATGTGCATATAGAGTGTCGCTTAAACCGTAACCTTGATCGGTATGACGGGCTTCAAAAGCATGCCTTGGCGATACGGTGGTTATAAAATTTGAATAAACGATACCCGCCTTCATTAAATTTAAAGCATTGGGATGGGCATTATCTTGTAAACGATCAGGATGATTGTAATATTCAGGTTTTCCCAGTTGAGTTGCTGACAGAATATCGATTCCAGTAACACCTTGATACCTAAAATTATGAATTGTATAGCAGATGCGAGGATGCGTCATTCCTTGAAATGTGTAATTTTCATAGAGTAAAACTGGTATTAATCCAGTTTGCCAATCATGACAATGTATAATATCTGGATGTTTATTTGCTTGTAATAAAAATTCCAGCGCAGCTTTGCTAAAAAAGCTAAATCGCATCACATCATCAGGATAACCATAATATTGATCTCGATTAAAAAAGTTATCATCTGAATGGGATTCAATAAAATAACATTTCCTACCATGTACAGAACCACACCAAACTGTACAATGAATAGCATCATTTCCCCAAGGAACCCATAAATCTTTGTGAAAAATATTTAAATCCCAAACATGGTCAAAACGCATACAATCATATTTAGGTAAAATAATTTCTATTTCATTGCCTCTAATTTCTAACTCTCGGCTGAGTCCATAAACAACATCAGCTAAACCGCCAACTTTAGATACGGGAGCACATTCAGAAGCAATCATTGTGATATACATTTGTTTCTCCTAATTCAGGTAAATTAATTTAGTTTATTCTTTTTAAGCTTCAATAAAAATGCCTCAATTACTTCAGCATCAAGTCCTTTTAAGCGTTCTTCAGCATCAAGCCCTTTTAAACGCTCCCAAACATCAAGCCCTTTTAAACGTTCTTCAGGTGGTAATAAATATAGATGTTCTCTAGTAAAGTCTTTATTAAAATCTTCCATGGTGTAAGGCATCATAACCCCCTCTTTTTGATATAATTTATATAGTTGATTCAGTACTATTTTTTCTTTGGGATGATTCCATTTATAATGTTGATCACCATAACCAAAACCCGATTTTTTGCCATTAAACAATTGCCATATAGCATTGTATTTTTCAGATGGTATTTTACTTAACACAATCAACCGTATTAAACGCATACCCCAAGTTAAATCAAATACACCAGTTTGAACTTCTTTAAAAATAACTTTATCTTTTAAAAGTTTATGTGGATAACGAGTGCTAACAGCATATAGTTGAAATGCGTTGGCAGGCAATAATTTATTTAAAGAAGGACTTAGCAATTTTCGATAATTACTATAATAACCTATTAATTCCTCAATTGTCCAATCATCTAGTGGCTCTCGTAAAGATTTATAAGTTAATAAATTATGTTCTGCTAAATTTTCTAAACCTGAAGGCAGTTCAGTTAAAGTTTTCCCTATACTCTTTTTAATGATTACAATATCTAAATACTGCTTTTTGATTGATAATTCTTTCTCTAACTCAATTTGATAGTTTGAATCAGTAAAAAAATCTATCAAGGTTAATCCAAATAGACGATGCCAATTAATTTTCGTTTCTTTGGTCATTTTTAATAGAATTTTCTTCACAAAAATCGTTTGGAGTTACTTCAAATTGGGCATTCATGTGGCGTAAACGTCCAGCCATTACTTTCATTACATCAAGGGCAAAATCTGGTGTATGTTGAATAAGAAAAGTAAAATGGCGACGACTAACAGGAACCACTTTGCAATCAGTTTTAGGAACAGCAGTGGCACTGCGAGGACAAGTATCAATCAATGCCATTTCTCCAATAATGCCCCCAGAACCAACAGTATCAATAATTTTACCACCTACAAAAATATCAACTTCCCCTTCGACAATAGCATACATAATTTTGCCCATATCGCCTTCTTTAAAGATAATTTGCCCAGTTGAAAAAGGAACAAAGTCTTCAGGATGTGAAAAGAGACTTAACTTGGTCATTTTAAGCAATTTTTTTATTAAGTTGGGGATTACACATAAATTAATTAATTTTTAATATCGATACGCATAGATAAATCAATGGCTTTTACATCCTTAGTAATAGTACCTAAAGAAATAAAATCTACTCCAGTTTTTGCAATAGCTGCAATTGCTTCGCTAGTAATTCCACCGGAGGCTTCTAATTTAACTCGTCCTTGCACCATTTTTACTGCTTCTTGTAATTGTTCTAGGGTAAAATTATCTAATAATAAACTATTTGCTCCAGCAACAATTGCTTCTTCAATTTGATTTAGGGTTTCAACTTCAACTTCTATCATTAAATGAGGAGCTAACTGTTGGGCTGATATAACTGCTTGTTTGATAGAGCCGATAGTTGCAATATGATTTTCCTTGATTAAAAACGCATCATATAAACCAATACGATGATTAGTTCCGCCACCACATCGTACAGCATATTTTTGGGCATGGCGTAAACCAGGTAGAGTTTTACGAGTATCTAATATACGGGTATTGGTGTTTTTTATAGCCTGAACATATAAATTTGTTTGGGTTGCTGTTGCTGATAGCAATTGTAGAAAATTAAGGGCAGTGCGTTCGCCTGTTAGTAAAGCGGTTGCAGTTCCGTTTAATTCACACAAAACTTGATTTGGATAGACTTCATTACCATCAGCAACTTGCCAAGTAATTTGTACTTGTCCATTCAACTGCCGAAAAACTTCGTCAAACCAAGCTGTACCACATAAAATGGCTGCTTTACGACTAATTACTTTAGCAATAGCTTGAGTATTAGTTTTAACTAATTGGGTAGTAATATCTCCACTAGCAATATCTTCAGATAGAGCATATTTTACAGTTTCAACTAAGTTTTTAGGTAATAATTTATCCATAATTAATATTTCATATATTGGCGCAAAATTAAGGTATCACCACGTTGAGTAAATTCTAAATGTTTGAGAAAGCTCATGCCTAATAAAATTTCATCTGATTGGTCATGAGGATTAATACTAGCACGTACATTTTCTAATTTAATTTCGCCTAATGCAACTTCATTTAAAATGGTGCTGTAGGTTGTAATAATGCCATTTGCAGTCATTGCTTGCATTTCAAACCCTGGTTCTAAATTAAGTGGATCAGCTATATGTTTGGGAATTGCAATATTTGTCGCACCAGTATCTAGGAAAAAGGTAACTGGTTTATTATTAATAGTGCCAGTTGCCACATAATGTCCCTTTTTATTTCTCTGCAATACTACCTCACGAACTCCATTATTGTATTCTGTAGTTAAATTTTGATTCGGATTGTTTTGTTTGTCTAAAAAATTTTGAAAAAATAGGGCTAGTAAAATTAATATAAAAATCCAAGCGGCATAAATCATGCCTTTGCCGATACCTTGTGTGGAATTATTCATAATATGTTTATGTTATTAAAATTACAATTTTAAAGATTATTCGTAACTATCTACTAAGAAATACATATAAAATGTAGTGCTGAGAAATGAAGCGCATCAATCATGTTAAAATT
>JAGLFE010000400.1 GCA_023144675.1 Thiomargarita sp.
GATTGATGCGCTTCGTTCCTCAGTGGCATCCTACATTTTTTACTTAATTTTACACGTATTTCTTAGCTTGGTAGATAGTTACGATTTTGCAATAAATCAAAGTCGATAATTACCTTAATAACAGAACTTTTTTAAAATTTTCACCCGTGAACACAGTATTTTGCTAAATAGGGCATTATGAAGAAAAAAAATATTAAAAATAATCCCAAAGCACGTAATAATAATGCACATGCGTCATTTCAAAGCTACTTTGACCGAATTTCTAATAGCTTAGATGATCGAATTGGCGAATATATGCAAATGAAAAAATTTGTTCGGGTTTATGAGGAATCCAACAAATTACTGGATATTGATAAAACAATTAATACGGCGGCTGGTAGTATTTATGAAATTAATCTTGAAGGAAAAGTAAATATTGCTAACTTGAAAAAAATTATTCAATCATTGGCGGTAAAAAATAAAGTTTTAAGAGCATTTATACAAAAAAATAAATTAGAGCCATTACAACTAAAACTATTAACTCAAATATTAAAAAATTCACTCATTATCACTAATAACTTACAAAAGGTTTATCAACATATTAATAAAATTAATGAAATAGTTCCTGTAGTTAAAGCCATTCTTAAATTGCCTGAACAAGAAGATAATTATGAAAATGACCCAGTTTTATTGGAAATTAGTGAAATTTTATCAACTTGTATTGATAATCCTGCTATAAAAGATATTACGCTAGTGTTAAAAAAACAAAAAATTGATCCATCTAAATATAGTGCTAAATTTAACTTTGAAGATATGAACGATGTTAGCGATAAATTAGTGGGTTTATTAAACGATAAATTATTGGTTATTATCAATGTTTCAGAATTTTTGATTGCCAATGTTGAAGATGATGGCGCAAACGATGTATCATCAGATAAAAGAATACCTGAAGAAATAAGAACTTTGTTTTTGGCAGCAAGTATATTAAATATATTATATCGAATTAAAGAATTGAAATCGGCGACTAAAGTTATTTTCAATGGGGTTAAGTTACATAATGAGATGATAAATAGCAGTAAATTACAAAGTCATTATAAAGGATTATTAAAAAGTGGCAATGACAGCATTCATAACAATATTTATGTGGCATTACCTACAAATTTACAACGATTCAAGAAAACAATTGTTGAATTGATACCACATTTAGATGCTTTTCAATTAAAATTAAAATTAGATTCATTAGATATAGAAATTGCAATGAAAATGGCATATAGCTTAATGTATGAAAAAACTAATCGAATGTGGGAAAATCCTTATGATTAATAATTTTATAGCAATTTTAGTATAAATGATAATAA
>JAGLFE010000401.1 GCA_023144675.1 Thiomargarita sp.
ATTGTACCTAATTATATAATTAAACAGATTCATACGATTTCCCTACGAGAAAATTTAAGACAACTACTGAGACAAGCGATTCGCTGTTCTAATATAGAAGATTTTGAGAAAATGCTATTAAAAGCAATGCCAATTTCTAAAAACTAGCACTATTTTGACTAAATTTACATAATGGAATTTATTAGAAATTTATCCCAATTAAGGAATCATCACCGCCATTGCGTTGCAACAGTTGGCAATTTTGATGGTGTGCATTTAGGTCATCAATTTGTATTAAACCAACTATTAGCAAAAGGCAAAGCATTACAATTACCAGCGTTTGTGATTACCTTTGAACCACAACCTTATGAATTCTTTGCCGCTAAAACTTCGCCAGCACGTTTAAATCGTTTACGCGAAAAGCTAATTTTCATGCGTCAATATGGTGTTAAATATTTACTATGTTTACGTTTTAATAACAAATTTGCCACAATTTCTGCCCAAGATTTTATTCAAAATATTTTAATTGAGCGGTTAGCGGTTAAATACTTAGTTGTGGGTGATGACTTTCATTTTGGTAAAAATCGGCAAGGTAATTTTGCAACTTTACAAGTAGCTGGTCAGCAACATGGTTTTACCGTTGAGAATCAACATAGTTTTATTTTAGATAATGAACGCGTGAGTAGCACCCGTATTCGTAATGCTTTAGAAAATGGTGATATGTCTACTGCGCAAAAATTACTCGGTCGTCCTTATAGCTTTTATGGGCGGGTTCGACATGGTGAAAAACGGGGACGAACTATGGGTTATCCAACAGCTAATATTTTTTTACATCGACAAAAATCACCTCTTTCTGGCGTATTTGCAGTTAAATTACATGGAATAGGTAATAATTTCATAACGGGTGTAGCTAATTTAGGAACTCGTCCAACTTTTAATGAACAACAAGTTTTGTTGGAAGTCCACTTATTCAACTTTAATCAGATGATTTATGGGCGTTATGTTGAAGTTGAATTTGTCAGAAAATTACGTGATGAAAAGCGTTTTGATTCCTTTGAGGATTTGAAAAAACAAATTGGAATTGATACCCAACAAGCAAAAGCAGTCTTTTTAAATGGAGAATAATTATGTCTGATGCACAAATTGAAGCAAGAATTAATAGATTAAAAAAACATCTTAAAGAAGAAAATAGTATTCTTTATGAAGTTGTTGAAAGTTTTCGTGAACTGGATATGGTGGCTTACAAATTAGGATTTTTAGCTCCCGATCAATCTTATGTAACGCGCTTCTCGTGGTGGCCCATGATTTCTATTTTAGGTCTTTATTCATCGGGGAAGTCAACTTTTATTAACTATTATTT
>JAGLFE010000402.1 GCA_023144675.1 Thiomargarita sp.
CTATCTAGGACAGTGAGTAGTTACCTTTTTATAAATTGGTGTAATTTCAGTTATAAAGGAATATGAATGATTTGATCGTGATACTCACTTGTATCAGTAAATTTCCAAATGAGCAGTAAATCTTCAATAATTTCACCTATTGATACTTTCGGTCGTAATGTTAGGTAGTCCTGAACAAAGTAGTGATGGTCTCAAACCTGTTAGGTCTTTGAGACCTGACAGGTTTAGCACTACCATAATTTCGTAACCATTTTATTCTAATTTTGCTATATCTATCAATTAAACAAATACGAATTAAGAGTTAAAAAATTGCTTTAATACGATTGATGCGTTTCGTTCCTCAGCAGCATCCTACATTTTTTACATTAAATTTTGGAACTTAGATAAATAAAAAAAGCCTTTGCAAATTAGTCTATCATTATTATAAACAAAAAAAAGGAACATATCTAATAAAAAATATGTTCCTAAATTAAATAACTTATTTAATTACTAATAAAACGTTATTAAGGTAAAGATACTGTAATTCCAGTTCCGTCAATAGTACAAGTTCCATTTTCTAAATTTGTATTACTTTGGTAATTTGTATTAGGTAAGAATTTGCTTGCATTAAAGTCCATGGTATAAGATAAAGCAGGAATTCCTTGATAGCCTACAAATGAACCACTACTTTGATATAAATTAAGTGAATACCAACCAGAAGAATATCTCCAACTAGGTATAAACCATTCTACACAAGAATTAATGGTATCAATAGTTACAGTAGTAACTGGACCACCGGATACTACAGTTCCAGCAGGAGGCTCAACTGAATTTTCTTGATTATCATAATGAGTGATAGAATAATTTACACTACCAGTAGTATTATAAGGTGTACTCCACCAATTACCACCAGTTACATCTCTTTGGTAATGAGAATATTTCAAAGGAAAAGTTATGAAAACAATATTGCTATTGTCATAAGTACTAGCAACAGAAGAAGCTGCTAATAATCTTTCAATTTCTACGAAAGAATCTTGACTACCAGTGATAAATCTTTTACCCATGTCAAGACTTGATGCTGCTGCAACATCAAAAACAGGATTTCTAATAACTAAAGAACTTCCATCTACACTGCTAACGACTGAAGTACCATTATCTATAGCAGTCATCATATAAGAAAAAGTTTGTGTTTGACCACCAACAGTTAAATTCATTTCAACTTCACCACGCAATTGAACGCTACTTGGTTCGTCAGTACGAATATTACAACCAGCTATTGCACCATTATTGCAACTATTTAAACTTAGAATTTGATTTATTCCAGCATCAAAAATTCTAGCCAAATCAGGTTTTGCCATAGTCCGAAAAATTCTAACGCTATCAGGAGTACTAGCATCACCATCTGAAGGAACGTTAATTGTATTAGTTACACTATAGGCACCAATTACTTCAAACATACCCATTTCATTATAATCGCCAGCGGCTAAATTTTCGTCAAATAATTCTATATTAACAGCGTTTCCTGCAACAGAAGCCCATGAATCTCCATTAGGTAAGTTATGTACTGAATCATCATCAGTAACTAAAGCAGCTTCACCATTACTATTAATTTCTATTGAACCATACCATACATCTGCTGGGGTTAAGTAGAGAACAAAATCTAAAACTTCAACACAATCTACTTTAGAACGAAATGCAATACGAGCTTTTACTGCGTGAGTAGTACTAGGATTAACAATCTTAATATTTGTAACCCCAGTTGCAAGTGCTTCTCCTGATGTAGCATGTCTAGCTTCTGCTACATAAACCGCACCAATTAATGCTTGACCAGTATGATCAGCTGCAATTTCAATTGCGCTTGCAGTATTACTTATTAAGCCAACACCACCACCGACTAAAGCTGCTGCCATAGCGGATGATAATAGCTTTTTCTTAAAATTTACCATATATTTAAATTTACTCCATTAAAATATTATAAAAATGAAAATTAAAAAACAAAACTTTATAAAAACCCTTAGCTTATATAATAATATAATTTTTTTGTAAAAGCAAGGGTTAATACATTAAAAATGTATATAAATTTCTAATTACTTATATTATATGTTGCAAAAAAGCAACCTTTAAACTTTCTGAACTTCTTGGATAGAAATACTACACAAGTTAAAACATAATTGCAACTATTTTTTTATTTTAAAAAACTAAAAATATAATAAAAACGTTGTAAACAAACAACAAAAGCCACTTGCGACTAATTTATTTAAATTATTTTTTATTTGGTTTATTTAGAAAATCGAATATTTCTTATAATACTTATTTATAGTATATTATATATATAAAAATGTAAATAAATGCTATTTATATAAAAAATCATTTGAATTAAGCTATAAAAATATTTATCTGTTTAAAATGTTTAGTGATTTTCATTATTACTTGACGAATACTACATTCTTTAGTTTCTATAATGACATCAGCAACGGATTGATAAAGTGGATGACGTTTTCTTAATATATTTTCTAAACGTTCACGAGGATTATTTGTTTGTAATAATGGACGATTATTATGACTATGTGCAGTACGCATTAATAAATCTTTAATTGGTGCATGTAAATAAATAACATAACCTCTAGTTTTTAAGTAATTACGATTATCTGGATTTAATACTGCTCCTCCTCCTGTTGACAAAATAATATGATCTTTTTTAGTTAATTTAGCAATCATATTTTGTTCTCGCATCCGAAAACCAATTTCATTCTCAAATTCAAAAATAATAGGAATTTTTGCTCCAGCACTTTTCTCAATTTCTTGATCGCTATCAATAAAAGTCATATTATTAAATTCATAAGCTAAATATCTTCCTATTGTTGTTTTTCCGACCCCCATTGGACCTACTAAAAAAATATTATTTAAAAAATTCATAATTATTCCAGTATTTTAAATTAATTCTGTCTGAATAAAACTTTTACTTAAATCTAATTTTATATTAGCATAAAAGATAATAACAGAATGACAATACAATTCTTTCAGTTTGTAAGTTCATCGTTGAAAGGTATAACGAGAAGTAAATTTTTTCAAAAATTATAATTTAAACTACTGGATTAAAACTTTGTACTTGAAAGTTGTCAGGTATTTGCAATTTAAAGTGTTCATCGTTAATTCTAGCTAAATAAATGCCATGTTCCAATATTTTTTCTTTAACATTATCAAGCATATCAACATAGGCAAGGATAGCATATAAGAGTTTTGCTGCATGTTCTGGAAATACCTTAGAAAAATTAGCTAAGATTTTTAATAATTGCTGTAAATCGTCTTGTTTAACATGGCTTTTTACTTCAACGATGAAAGCTGTATTTAATTTACCGTTGGCATAAGCTAATACGTCTAATTCTAACTTTTTATTACCATGTTCAGCTTTTACTCGAGTCGAAACAACCTCCATATTAAAATGTTCTTTTAACACTTTGCTCATTGATGGGAATGCCATACCTTCGGTAAAACTACCAAATTTATTACCAAGTCCACCAATTTGTTTACCTAATTCTTTGGATATTTTGCTAATTAATTTATCTGTTTTATCAAATCTTTCATTAGATTCTTTAGCCATTTTATCAATTAATTTATCTGTTTTATCAAATCTTTCATTAGATTCTTTAAACCTTTCGTCAGCTTCTTTAGACATTTTGTCAATTAATTTATCTGTTTTAGATTGTGCAATGGCTAAACCAGCTACTAATTCTTTTAGTTCATTATCAGTCATAATATTTACCTTTGTAACTGCAGTTACGTAGATGAATTCAAATGTTAGAAAATATAATAGGTAATTGTTCACCTATAATTTAAGAAAAAAATAGGAGTTATTCAGGGCAAAACCTATGTGTTTACCCTATTTAATTTTGGTAACTAATTATAACACGCTTATTTTCAATTCCATTTTTTTATCTATGTAACTGTAGTTATTTAAAAACTACCAAGTAATGTGCTTAATGCCTGCAAAACCCTCTGCTATCCAAGCTTGAGAAGCGGTTAAGGCAATTCCATAAGGACATGATTCTTCCAAATGTTTGAGCAACAAAGGTTCAGCATCAGCGATTAATTGATAAATATCACAGCCATTCTGCTCAGAAATAGGTGGTATCATTGGACTACTTGCTATATTCGTAATTGGTGGTTCTATCATTAAATCTATATTATCTAGCCAAGGTTTTGGATAATACCAATTATTATAGTTTAATAATACAATATCAGAAGAAGCAGCTATCAAGTTTCGAGAACCTTCCAATTCCCAACTACCGACTTCTGTTATTGTTTGGTCAGCTTGTAGCTTGATTAAACGCGTAGTTGGCTCAACAACTTCTTCAGGTTCAGGGGCTTTTATTCCTTCATCAACCACATCATAATAAATGGGACCATAAAATTCTTCTTTGGTGCAATCCACGTAAAGCGAATTATCCGACCAAATTATATTAGAATAGGCTTGACAATCTAATAGATAATTATCTAATAAACGTACAGTATCGCCTTCTATTTTTGATAAATTCAAACGCAGTTGTTTATTGCCACCAATTTCCCTAGTAATTATTTGACCATTATTAGTAAATGCAATTGGTTCCCCCGGCAAATATAATATAGTAATTTTTTCCGCAGAATTTGCTATATTCCAACCACGCAACATCCATTGAGTTTGCCAATTTTCTTTTTCAAAATCAGGCATAATTGATGACAAAGTAGATACAACATCTAACGGACGTTGTTCACCGACATAAACCCAACCATTATGTAATAAAGGTTGAGTACGTTGATACCATATATCATCAGTGAAGATAGAATCTTCCACTGCAATCAAA
>JAGLFE010000403.1 GCA_023144675.1 Thiomargarita sp.
AATTCTCTGGTGCGGGGACAAAAATTACCTATATTTTCAGGTTCAGGTTTGCCACATAATCGTTTAGCGGCACAGATTGTACGACAAGCAAAGTTGATTGGCGAAGAATCGCAATTTGCCGTTGTTTTTGCAGCCATGGGAGTTTCCTATTCAGATTCGCGATTTTTTGAAGAGCAATTTGAATCTAGTGGGGTGCTTAATGACGTAGTTATGTTTATTAATCATGCCGATGACCCGCCAATGGAACGTTTAATTTTGCCACGTACAGCATTAACGGCGGCTGAATATTTGGCTTATGACCTTGATTTGCACGTACTGGTAGTAATGACCGACATGACAAATTATGCAGAAGCATTACGTGAAATTGCTACAGCAAAGGGTGATGTGCCAGCACGTAAAGGTTATCCAGGTTATTTATATTCCGACCTCGCCGAAATTTATGAACGGGCGGGGCGAATTAAAAATAGGCACGGTTCAATTACCATGATTCCAGTTGTCAGTATGCCCAGTGATGATATTACCCATCCAATTCCTGATTTGACAGGTTATATTACTGAAGGGCAAATTGTATTAAGTCGTGAATTGCATAATCAAGGTATTTATCCGCCTGTCCATGTGCCACCTTCTTTATCGCGTTTAATGAAAGATGGCATTGGCAAAGATCATACGCGGGAAGATCACAGTCGAGTTGCGAATCAAGTCTATGCTGCTTATGCACGAGCTTTAGATGCTCGAAATTTAGCTTCAATTATTGGGGCGGAAGAATTGTCAGAACGAGATCGAAGTTATCTTGAATTTGCTGATAATTTTGAAAAGCGTTTTATTGGACAAGGAGAAACAACTGATTTAAGTATTGGCGATACTCTAAATTTAAGTTGGGAACTATTATCCATCTTGCCCAAAGAAGCGTTGACCCGCGTAACAGAAGCAGATATTGCTAAATATTATTCAAAGTAAATATGATAAATTTAGATTAAATGGAAACTTTAATTATAAAAGACGAATATACATTGAATATCATTGCTAAATTGGCTAAACAGGTGCATAGTTCACAAATAGAAATTATTCAGCAAGCCATTAATGATTATGCACAAAAATTGGAACAAAAAAATCATTTAATGTCTTATGCTGGTATTTTAGATAGTCAAGAAGCTGATGAAATATTGGCTATTATTCAAGAAAATCGTGTTGATAAAAAATGAGCGAAAAATATGTTATTGATACAGATATACTTATTTATTATCTCAAAAATAATCATAAAGTTGTCGAAAATTTTGCTCTTAAAAATTCTAAAAATATAACAACAACCATTATTAATTACACTGAATTACTATTTGGTTCTTATAATTCTAGTAATAAACAAAGAACAAAAAATTTGCAAAATATTCGTTCTTTTTTAGCAAATATAGAAATTATTGGTTTTGATATTAAAGCTGCTAATAAATTTGCTGAATTAAAAGCTAAATTAAAACAGGAAGATAATATAATTGCCGATATGGATTTAATAATAGCCAGTATTTGTGTTGCTCATAACTTAATATTAGTAACAAATAACACTAAACATTTTAGCCGAATTGAAGACTTAATGTTTGAAAATTGGAGTTTATAAAAAGATTAAATTTAATTTTTTTGGTAAAATAACAACTTATTCTCAACTTTGCAACTTAAAAAGGAACAAAAATGTATTGGTTAGTAGCATTAATGACTTTAACTGTATTTGGTATCATTGCTTTAGGTATTTACCTTGAAATCTACCCCGTATCAAAAGGAATGAACCGACCTAAATGGTTAAAAGGCACTATTGGAGCTAATTTACTAGTTTTCGTATTAGCCCAAATTGGCTTGATATTTTTAGGCATTCAAGAAGTAATGGCAGAACCAACTGCGGTAGAAACAGCTCGTGAAATGACGGTCGGCATGGGATTAGCCATTATTGGGGTTGGATTGCCCACAGCATTCGCCACTATTGCCGCTGGAATTGCGGTTGGTCCAGTGGGTGCAGCTTCTTTAGCCGTCATCGCAGAAAAACCTGAAATGTTTGGACGTACATTAGTATATTTAGGTTTGGCTGAAGGGATTGCTATTTATGGATTAGTCGTTACCATTCTATTATTAGGTAAATTAGGATGAAGCTCATTTTTATGGGCAGCAAACCGTTAGCAGAAGGATTTGCATTGTTAGGTTTTAATATATTTCCAGATGCAAATTCAAATTTAGTTGAAGAAACTTTATCAAATTTGCTAAAACATAAAGAAAATGCCTTGGTTTTTATTGAAAATGATTTAGTTGAAAAACCAGGACCTGCTTTTCTACAAGCTCGTAGAGAATCAGGTAGAATTATTATTGCAGAAATTCCACACTTGCATGAGCCAGATAGTTATCATCCTTTAGTGGAAGATTTAGTCGCTCGAGTGTTGGGTCCTTCGGTATTAAATAAATAGAAATAATTAAAGGAATTTTACTATGTTAAAAATTGTTTATCGTTTTAATCTTTTATTACTCGCCGTTATTTTTTCCATCGCATTTATTCCAACTACTTTTGCTGATGAACAAACTGAGGAAGAACCACCCAAAATTGATATTAATTCCGCTGATGTAGAAACTTTAGACAAGGAATTATTTGGAATTGGTCCTAAAAAAGCAGCGGCTATAGTGGAATATCGTGAAGAAAATGGTTTGTTTGAATTTATCCACGATATTATGAAAGTAAAAGGGATTGGAGAAAAAACCCTTGAAACGAATCGGGATAAAATAGTTGCTATCATACCTGATGATTGTGAAACGGAAACTTTAGAAGAAGATGGCACAACTTCCGAAGAAAATAATTGTGAAGTTGAAAATACAGAGGAAGATTTGGAACAAAATGGAGAAACAATAGTTATAGAAGATGTAATTTCTGAAGATGATGATGAAAAATCAGATTCCAAAGACTAATTTTATTAGTTGCTGAATCTTTTTAATACTTAATCCAGAGTAGTTACTTGAGCTATTTGTTCATGGCTCAATGTACCTAATTTTAGTAAAATTTAATAGAACAATTTTAAAATTATTTCTTTAACTTAAAATGAAGGAGAAACAAAAATAATGTATGATGTCCGTTTTTATAAAGGCAATTATAAATGGCGACAAAAGCAAGCTAATCAAGATAGATGTAGTGCTTATGTAGAACACCATTTTAATGCTAGTGCAAATGTTAATTCCAATTATGCAATGGTTATTACTGGCAGACTTGCTTCTCAAACTAGTAAAAGTTGGGGACGTTGGTATGCACGTAGAATATCAGAACAATTTAATTCGCCAATGGGGGGGACAGAAGGAATATTAGTAGGTGGTTATAACGGTCGCGGCAATGGTAATTTAAAATATACTAGAATGCCAGCTATTTTATTAGAACCTATGTTTATTAGCAATCCTCAACAAGCTGCAATTGTTAAAGATGTAGAAGGACAAGATAAACTAGCCAAAGTTCTAGCAGAAAGCATTGTTTCCTTTTTTCCAGATAATAGTCGTATTGGTTTTAGTATTGGACATAAATATAAAACTTCACGTCCTCGGGATCGGGGAGCTTCTGTCTATGGTGGTGGAACGGAAGCGGATTATGCTGAAATTGTTATGGAGAAAGCTAAATATATTTTAGAAAACTATGACCCTGCAAAAATAATTGAAGAACCTGAAGTTATTGAGGAAGAATCACAACTTTCACCTGATAATGATATTCGGGTAATTAAAAACGGCAAAGAAATTTGGTTGCATAATGATATAGATGAAGATGATGATGTATTATGGGATCAAGATAATAGAATCCTCTATATTACCAGCAATTCATAATTTTTTATTATTTAAAGATTGTCCTAACAAATATTGGGACCATCTTTAAAATTTTGGTAGTCCTGAACAAAGTAGTGATGGTCTCAAAAAACCTGTCAGGTATCAAAGACCTAACAGGTT
>JAGLFE010000404.1 GCA_023144675.1 Thiomargarita sp.
AAAGCTTTATTAAATGGCTTATCTTTTTGCAAAGCATCCCGAATCACTTTCAACAATCTAGCTCCCAACTCCGGCACTCGTTCCTTAAACTCAATTGCCGCTTTATCCCACTGCTCATACTCTGGACGCTTAAAATTAAAAAACTGATCAACCACTGCAATCAAATTTTCTGGTTTAGCTAAAGGCACATCCAACACAGTCTCACCATTTTGAATTAAAATAGCATGGCTTGGTTTCTGAAACACAATATTATCTTGCGGATAGCCTTTATCATACAATTTTTCCTGAATTGCTGGCTCTAATTTAACCGAATCTCTCTTCGCTTCCCAATAACCACGAGGAATTTGAGACTCATCAAACAAAGTTCCATCCAAACGGATAGCTTGTATAGTTTGTTCTTGAATCAATGTCCATTTTCTCGGTTTTGCGTAAGCCTCTAAAATATGTTGAAAAGCCTGCTTAACCGTATCTTCCTGCGTTTGGTTAGCCCGCTCAAAAGCTTGCAGTTCTTGATAGTAATTCTTGATTATTTTATGGTTTGGAGTTATTTTTAGCATAATTTATTTTTTCAATAAGATAACATGGTAATCTGTAGCTATTTGTGAAGCTTTCTTTACTAATTTCTCATCAAAAGTAACAAAACTATTTTCAGAAGAAGCGAGATGTAAAGCATCTGCAAAGTCCATACCGTTTTTATACCAAAGCAAAGCCATTTTTACCTGTTCAAAGTCTTCAGCAAAAATTCTAGGTAATTTCAATAAATGTTTAATCCGTTTGATAACAAGCTCTCTTGAAAAACTATAAGTAGCTTTAGAACTTAATACCCATACAGTTTCTAATAAAATAGTTTTACATACAAAACAATCATTATTTGTCAAAAATTTGGTGGCAATTGCTGTTTGTATTTTATCATCTTTAACTAAATAACGTACTAACACATTTGTATCGACAACTACCATTTACGTTTACCTGCTTCATAATCTATTGCCTGTTGCATATTTTCCAAACTAAGTGGACGACCCTTATGTAATGAAGGCATATTGGGTGATTCTAATTCGCTTGCTTCTGACATATCATCATCTAAAGACAGGTCATAAACAGAAGGAATATCAGAAGATTTTACTTCACTATTTAGAGAGTTTTTCGTATGAGTTACAAATACTTGCAAAACTAATTGCAATAATTCATTATTATCTTTTAAGCCACTCAATGCTCTTGCTTGTTCAAATAGAGTGTCATTTACATTAATATTTACTTGCATTTTTTATTTCCAAAAGATGTTGAAAAGCCTGCTTAAACTTGCAGTTCTTGATAATTATTCCTGATAAAATTCCTATTTTTTCAAACGCAAACTGTTCATAACCACAGATATACTACTAAATGCCATCGCCCCAGCAGCTAAAGCTGGATGCAACGCCCGTAACATCATAGGTAAGTCTTTAAACGGATATAATACGCCCATTGCAATTGGAATCAGTAAAATATTATAACCAAACGCCCAAATTAAGTTCTGTTTAATAATTCGCATAGTTTTTTTACTTAACTGAATCGTTTGTAAAACCGCTGACAAATCGCCCCGCATCAAAGTAATATCCGCTGTTTCCATCGCAATATCAGTTCCAGTTCCCATGGCAATTCCCACATCAGCTTGCGCTAAAGCAGGCGCATCATTAATCCCATCGCCAACCATTGCAACTAAACCAACTTGTTCAGCCTGTAATTGCTTAATTTTATTAGCCTTTTCAGCAGGCAAAATATCGGCAAATACTTGATTAATTCCCACTTGTTTAGCAATGCTGATTGCAGTCGCCTTATTATCTCCCGTCAGCATGATAATATTTAATCCCAATTGTTGCATTTCAGTAATCGCTGATTTGGCTTCAGGTTTAACCGTATCAGCAATGGCTATTAAGCCAATTATTTGCTGCTCAATAGCCACTAAAATAACCGTTTTAGCTTCATTTTGCAAAGCACTAATTTTCTGCTGTAAATCAACATTTATATCAATTTTTCGCTCGTTAAAAAAATTAACATTGCCTAAAATAATTGATTTACGCCCTAATTTTGCCGAAATTCCTTGTCCAGCAACATTTTTAAATAGTTCTGGTTCCTCCAAAGTTAAATTATGTTTAGTTGCAGAGTTTACAATCGCTTTAGCAATCGGATGTTCACTCGCTTGCTCCACTGAAGCCGTTACACGCAATAATTCTAACCAGTCATAATTTGATTGTGGAATTATATTCGTTACGGTTAATTTTCCCGTGGTAATAGTGCCAGTTTTATCCAAAACAATAGTTTTTAACTGGTGCGCTTGTTCCAAAGCTTCGCTATTTCTAAATAAAATCCCCAGTTCCGCCGCCCGTCCAGTTCCCACAATAATTGCAGTCGGAGTGGCTAATCCCAAAGCACAAGGACAGGCAATCACTAAAACGGCAACCATTCTCATCATTGCGGTGGTTAAATCACCATCCACGGCAAATAACCAAATTAATAAAGTAATAAACGCAATAATAATAATAGTCGGCACAAAAATACTGGCAATTTGATCTGCTAAACGTTGAATCGATGCTTTACTGCCCTGCGCTTGTTGCACTAGACGGATAATTTGCGCTAAAGTAGTATCAGAACCGATTTTAGTAGCTGTTATTTTCAGAAACCCTTCTTGATTCAAAGTAGCACTAAAAACCTTATCACCGCTTTGTTTATTAACTGGCATACTTTCACCCGTCAACATACTTTCATCAATAGTTGATTGCCCTTTAATAATTTGACCATCCACTGGTATTTTTTCACCAGGGCGAATAACCACAACATCTCCCACTATAACGGATTCAATCGCAATTTGTTGTTCAACATCATCCCGTATTACGCTTGCCGTTTTAGCTTGCAAGCCAATCAATTTTTTAATAGCACTACTGGCACGGCTTTTAGCTTTAACTTCCAATAATTTGCCGAGTTTAATTAAAGTAATAATCATCGCCGCAGTTTCAAAATAAACGTGTTCCCCTAAATTTGAATGCAACATTACGGCAATACTATAAAAAAACGCCACTGATGAACCCATCGCAATTAAAACATCCATATTTGCTGCGCCATTTTTCAGGGATTTCCACGAATTTACATAATAACTCCAGCCGACGTAAAATTGCACTGGGGTCGCCAACAACAGCATCAACCAATTTACCCAACTGGCATTCGCCCATATTCCCAACAAATTAAAATCCCGCCCCATACTTAGTAAAAATAGAGGAATGGTAAATATTAACCCAATTAAAAATTGCCACATTTGCTTTTTTACTGCGGCTAAACGAATTTTTTGTTCAACATCTGCTTGCGTATCATCGATAGGAATAGTATCGAAACCAGCTTTTTTTATTGCAATTCTGATTTGTTCAGGCGTAATTTGTTGCGGAAGATATTCAATAATAGCTTTTTCAGTAGCAAAATTGATTTGCGCATAAATAATTCCAGTGGTCTTTTTAACTAAAACTCGTTGAAGGGTATGCACACAATTAGCGCAAGTCATACCAATAATGCTTAAAGTGATTTTTTCAGTCATGATGGGAAAATTTTTCTCCTAAATTCTTAGTTGCATTTAATATAACTTAATTAACTGATTTCCATTACTGCTAAAAATAATAGCTTGATTATCTTGCCAATCTCCAACCACGATGCGATGAGCAATTTTATTATCAACGGTAATTTTATGAATATTAGGGCGATGCGTATGTCCATGAATTAATTGCCTAACTTGGTATTGTTTTAATATGGAAATAACGGCATCTTGGGATACATCCATAATAGATTCATCGGTATTTTTAGTTTTTATTTTACTTTGCATACGAGCTTGAGTGGCTAATTTACGCCGTTCAGATAATGGCTGTTGTAAAAAATATTGTTGCCATTGAGGATTACGTACTTGGCGACGAAAGGCTTGATATTCTAAATCTAAAGTGCAAAGTGTATCTCCGTGCATCAATAAAGTCGGCACATTATGTAAATTAATAATATACGGTTCAGTTATTAATTGGCAACCCGTAATTCTTAAAAAATCTTGAGCTATTAAAAAATCACGATTGCCATGAATGATAAAAACTGGTACATTATTAGTTAATTCTTTTAAGGCGGTTAATATCGGTTGGTAAGCAGGTTCATCGTCATCATCACCGAGCCAAACTTCAAATAAATCACCTAATATATATAAACATTCTGCTTGTTTTGCTTGTTTTGATAAAAAATTCAAACAACGTTCGATGATAATAGGTTGTTTCGGATCAAGATGTAAATCGGCAATAAATAGAGTTTCTAACATGGAATATTTTTGAAAGTTTTTGAGATTGATTAAATCAGTGAGCAATACTGATACAAAATAACTAAATTGTACTATGAAATTATAATTGCACAAATACTAATAAGATATTTAAACAAAATTTTTCTATTGGGATTAAATTAAAGATAAAGATAAAAAATCATTCTTATATTTGAAATAAAAAATATTTAAATTATTATTATTAAATAATATCAATTATTTAGTTTAAAATATAAACACTTTCCAATGAATTGATGTAGATTAAGTTTGACTTTTATCACTTATATAATGTACTATATGAAAAATTATTTTTATTTTTAAATATGCTAAAGTTTGAATATTTTAAATATGTAAACTATTGATTTAAAATAATTTTTACAAACAATTATTATTTTATAATATCCATAAATTTTTTATTTGAAATTTAACAACTTTAGTAAAACTCACAATTTTACTTTTTTAACTATATATTTATAGTCTAAAAGAAAAATCATTGATATTCAATTCCATAATATTTTAGCGACATAGGAGTTATTTTAATGGAAGAACGCATTAATCTATTTAACTTAAAATCCGATCGAATTCGGACTTTACATTTTACTTGGTTTGCCTTTTTTATCAGTTTTTATATTTGGTTTAATATGGCGCCGTTGATGGCTTCCATCCGAGATGCGATGGATTTAAATATGCAACAAGTTAAAGTTCTGATGATTCTTAATGTTGCTTTAACTATTCCGTCTCGAATTGCAGTTGGTATGTTAGTGGATAAATTTGGTCCACGCATTATGTACACATGCTTGTTATTTATTTCCGGTATATTATGTATTATTTTTGCTTTCCAAGATACCTTTGAAAGATTAGCTATGATGCGTTTCCTACTTGCTTTTGTTGGAGCTGGTTTCGTGATTGGTATTCGTATGATTGGCGAATGGTTTCCACATAAACAAGTTGGTCTAGCTGAAGGTATTTATGGTGGTTGGGGTAACTTTGGTTCTGCTGGTGCGGCTTTAACTATACCAACTGTAGCAGTTTTAATTGCTAGTGCTGGTGGTGGAGAAGAAAGCTGGCGTTATGCTATTATGCTTAGTGGTTGTGTAGCTATTGTTTACTCCTTTATTTACTATATTAATGTTAGAGATACACCTAAAGGTTCTACCTACTTTAAACCAAATAAAACTGGTGCGATGGAAGTAACAACCCCTAGTGATTTTTACCTATATTTAGTAATGAACATTCCTTTATATCTAGCTTTAGCTGTATTAACTTGGAAATTATCGCCTTTGAATTTAGGGTTATTAACGGAATTTTGGACAAGTACTATTTATAGCATTTTAGTGGCTATTTATATATTCCAAACTTACCATGTTTATCGAGTTAATAAAGACATTTTTAGCAACCCAGTTCCTGAAATTCACCGTTATAAGTTTAAACAAGTTGCAGTATTAAATTTAGCCTATTTCTGTACCTTTGGTTCTGAATTAGCTGTAGTTTCTATGTTACCTTTATTCTACCTAGACACCTTTGATGGAATGACACAAGTTGCAGCTGGATTAATTGCAGCTAGTTATGCCTTTGTAAACTTGGTAGCTCGTCCTGGTGGCGGATTCTTCAGTGATACTTTCGGACGTAAAAAAGCTTTAATTATTTTAATTGGTGGTTTATCATTGGGCTA
This sequence comes from Thiomargarita sp., assembly GCA_023144675.1. Lineage (GTDB taxonomy): Bacteria > Pseudomonadota > Gammaproteobacteria > Beggiatoales > Beggiatoaceae > JAGLFE01. The sequence goes on from JAGLFE010000404.1 coordinate 5,982, forward strand.
TTTCTTAATGAGCTTAATTGATTCCGGATGGCCAGTATTACTTGCAGTTGTTGTTACTATGTTCTGTTCATTCTTTGTGATGGCAGGTGAAGGCGCAGTGTTCTCAGTTGTACCTTTAATCAAACGCCGCATGACTGGTCAAATTGCTGGAATGACTGGTGCTTTTGGTAACGTAGGTGCTGTTATTTACTTAACCACTTTATCTTTTGTTGATAACGAAACATTTTTCTTAGTAATTGGTGCTTCCGCCTTAGTTATTATGGTATTGGTAGCTATATTCTTGGATGAACCAAAAGGTCAAATGGCAGAAGTTTTACCTGATGGTACGGTTCAAATGATTGATGTTGGATAAATTGTTGTAAAATTAAATGGGAAATCTTAGTAAAATTAAGGTTTCTCATTCGTAGTTTTGATTTATTACGAAATAATTAATTCCCTCCCTAATTATGTCAGGTAAAAAATGTAGGATGCTGCTGAGAAACGAAGCACATCAATCATGTTAAAGCTTTCAACTTCAATATTTTAATTCTTAATTCATATTTTGAATTCCAATCACACATTTGATTTTTAAAAAAATTTTTCAACCCCTAATTCGCATATATAATAAGTGGCTAAAGAATTAACAAATAATAAATTTTAGCTCAGGATTATCAGATTTTGAAAACCTGATAAGATAATCATATTAGTTACAAAAGGAACATAAATGCCATCATATGCATATAAACAATTTAGGGTTAATATGATTGATGTATGGCGATTAATGGAAGCCCATACAGAATTAAAATCAACTGGTAGAAATAAGAAAAAATTAGGTCATTTCACTAGAAGCGGTATAATTATGCTTTGTGCATGTTGGGAACTATACACCGAAAATGTTTTAATAGAGTCAATACGATATATTTATAGTAATATTATTAGCCCTGATCAATTACCAATAGATGTAAAAAAAAATATTAGCAATTATGTCAAAACAGCAAAACATGAATTAAAACCTTTAGAACTTGCTGGCGATGGATGGAAATTAGTATATGATTCTTATTGCTGTGAAGAATGTAGAAAATTAAATACTCCTAAAACTGCTAATTTACAGAAATTATATAAAAGGTTTATTGGTTATAATAAAGTTGATGATTTATGGGTTACAGTATCAACAGATATTGATAATTTTGTTTCATTACGTGGAAAAATAGCACACAATGGCAGAGCATCAGGTTATATTCACAACTGGCAATTACGAAATTATACTGATATGATCACAGCCAATACTATGAATATGGATAATGAGCTATGTAGTTATCTATTTAATATTGTTGATAACACAATTGAACCTTGGAGAAAAATAAAAAATTATGGATAACAATAATTTAAATTTTCCACGACCTAAAAATTTTCCATACTCTGACGTTTTTTATTTTGATCAAAAATTTGCCTTAATGTATGGTACATATAAAAACAATGCACATAAAAGTCTTGGTTTAAGATGGATGACAAATTTAAGTGAAATTGGTTATCCAAGTATGTATGGTAAAGGAATGTGGATGGTAGTCCCTGATAAATTAGCAATATATATTATTGAAGGAATTCTTACGAATATCAATAGCGAATCAGACAATATACTGAATAAAGATAAACTTAACGAAGTTATTGCCGATTTACATTCTAAGAAATGAGGACTTAATAAAACTATAAACGTACATAACGTTTAAAATCTATCTTAGCAATAATTTTAGTAATTTTATTATCAATTACCAGCCTATCAGTATATTCTGACATTTAGTATTAATTTTCCTGTGTTAGAATAGTCTATCTTTTCGTTGTTTTACCTTATTTTAAATAAAAAATCTAATTAGTTTTGAAATTTGTTAGGTTTATTCACCAAAATAATGTTATAATACATTTCCCAAAAATCTCAACCTGAGTAGAAGCACTCATGTCAGAAGAAAAACTCTCTATTTCTGTTGGTCAATATTCACAAACAGGTCGTAAAGAAAAAAATCAAGATTCCTATGGAGTTTCCATACCTACCGAACCCCTATTAAGGACTAAAGGAATTGCTGCGGTCATTGCTGATGGGGTCAGCAGTAGTGAAGATGGTGGAAAAGCCAGCGATTACAGCGTTAAAAGTTTTCTCAACGATTACTTTAGCACGCCAGAATCTTGGACAGTTAAAACTGCTGGACAAAAAATTTTAACAGCACTTAATCGTTGGTTATACGGACAAGGATATCACTTATATGGCACACATAAAGGGTTAGTAACTACTTTTAGTGCCATCGTAATTAAATCCTCAAAAGCGTATATTTTTCATGTTGGCGATACCCGTATTTACCGTTTGCGAGGCAATATTCTTGATTGTTTAACCACCGATCATCGAGTACAGATTTCTAAAGAAAAAGAATATCTTTCTAGGGCGATGGGTATTGAATTAAATATTGATATTGACTATCGCACTATAACCGTTGAATCAGGTGATCATTTTATATTTTCCACTGATGGAGTACATGAATACTTAAAAAAAGAAGTTATACTTAATACCGTTTTAGACAATAGCCATGATTTAGAACAAGCTTGTAAATTACTCACAGACAAAGCCTATGCAAATGATAGCCCTGATAATTTAAGCGTCCAGATTATTAGGATTGAAACCACTCCCTCGAAAGATATAAATGCTTTTTATCAAAAATTAACTGAATTACCATTTCCACCGCCTTTATCTGTTGGTATGATTTTAGATGGTTATCGAATTATACGGGAACTTCATGCAAGTAGCCGTAGCCAGCTATATTTAGTCAAAGATGAAGCTGGCAAAGATAAAGACAGTAAAAAAGAAATGGTGATGAAAACTCCTTCCATTAACTTTGAAGATGATCCAGTTTATATTGACCTATTTTTGCATGAAGAATGGATTGGTAAACGGATGAATCATCCACATATAATGAAGGTTTTTGAGCAAACTAGACCCCGTCAATGTTTATATTATATTGCTGAATATCTTCCTGGACAAACTTTAAGACAATGGATGAATGATAATCCTAATCCAGCTTTAAGTGAAGTTAGGCATATTGTTGAGCAAATTGCAGCGGGTTTAAAAGCTTTTCATCGTATGGAAATGATTCATCAAGATTTAAAACCTGAAAATTTGGTATTGGATAAGTATGGTACGGTAAAATTGATTGATTTTGGTTCGACAAAAATTGCTGGACTTGAAGAAATTACCACGCCATTGGAGCGAATTAACTTATTAGGTACCAAGAATTACACTGCTCCTGAATATTTGCTGGGTTATACTGGTAGTATTGAGTCCGATATTTTTTCTTTAGGCGTGATTACGTATGAGATTTTAACCAGTGGGCATCTGCCTTATGGAGAAGCCAAAATTGGACGTATTCCCCGTAAAATGAATTATATTTCAGCTTGCCATTATAAACCAGACTTGCCTGCTTGGATTGATTGTACGCTAAAAAAAGCACTTCATCCTAATCCAGAAAAACGTTATAATTCTTTATCCAAATTCTTATATGATTGTTCGCACCCGACTCGTACTACTCCGATGTTGGTTAAGAATCCATTATCTTTTTGGCGTTCAGGTGCAATTATCTCTTTATTTTTAAACTTATTGTTGTTATATTTATTATTTGGCTGATGAAAAATTTATTTTATAGTTTAATCTTTTTGGGTTGCTACGTTCAAGCTGGCGAATGGTCGGGTTATGTGGCAACAGAATTACGTTATTTTACTGAATCGCCGTTGTCGGCTAAACAATATGAAGGTTCTAACTTTGCTTTATCAGCTCAACCAGAATATTATCATGAGTGGGATAATGGTTATCAAATTTTTGCTTTTGTGCCATTTATTCGGGTTGATCAACAGGATTCGGAACGCAATCATATTGATATTCGTGAATTAACTTGGGTAAAAGCGGCACAAGATTGGGAATTGCGAGTAGGAATTAGGAAAGTATTTTGGGGCGTTACTGAATCGCAACATTTAGTGGATATTATCAATCAAACTGATTTGGTAGAACATTCTGATACTGAAGAAAAATTAGGGCAACCCATGATTAATTTGGCATTGATTCGTGATTGGGGGATGCTTGATTTATTTATCTTGCCTTATTTTAGAGAACGCAATTTTCCTAGTGAAGAAGGAAGATTGCTAAATGCTGGAATTCCAATTGAATCTGAAGCATATTATGAATCTAGTGCTGAAGAAAAGCATATTGATTGGGCGGTGCGTTGGGAAAAAATGTGGGGTGATTGGGAAATCGGTTTATCGCATTTTTCAGGAACTAGCCGTGAGCCTGATTTTTTACCAAATATAAGTGCAAGTGGGCAATTAAGTTTAACTCCTTATTATGCGCAAATAAATCAAACTGGACTAGATTTACAAGTAACCAAAGAAGATTTTTTATGGAAACTAGAAGCCATCTCCCGTGATAGTAAAGTAGGCAGATTTACCGCTTTAACTGCTGGTTTAGAATATACCTTTGTCGGAATTTTTGACAGCGATGCTGATTTAGGAGTTCTGACTGAATATTCATTTGATGATCGCCAAGACAATGCCATGACCCCGTTTCAAAATGATGTTATGTTGGGGATGCGTTTAGCCTTAAATGATGTGCAAAGTACCGAGTTGTTAGCTGGTGTTGTTTCTGATATGGACAATAATTCGCGGTTTTATTTATTGGAAGCCAGTCGTCGTTTGGGTGATAATTGGAAATTAACATTGGAAAGTTATATTTATAGTAATATTTCAAGAGCAGATGTTGCTTATGGTTTTCGTCAAGAAGATTTTATTCAACTTGAATTAGCTTGGTATTTTTAGTTTAATTATTTAGGAGAAAATTATGTTGCGTAATTTATTGATTTTGATGTTAATTATGTTTAGTTAGAAATTCAGGCGACATTTAGACGCACGCCGTGCGCCTCTACCGATAAATTTGATGGAATTGAAAGATTTTCAGAATGATTTTTTGGAATTAATTGATTTGGTTATTTTTTCCAAATTTAATTTATAATTTCCCAACCGTAGAGGCGCACGGCGTGCGTCTAAACACCTAACCGTATCAAACGTACAAATTACACGACCAATCATGCTAAGAAATTTTCTACAGTTAGAAATTCAGGCGACATTTAG
>JAGLFE010000405.1 GCA_023144675.1 Thiomargarita sp.
TTGCTCAAAATTAAAAATATTATTTCGACTTTATTTTTAGCAGAAAATAAGTATGATATGGAGCAATTAGAACGAGAGTTAGTGGAATTATTTCAGCATGAGCCTGATAAACAAGCAATTTCCTTGTTTTTAAATTGGTTTAAACAGTTAGCAATACATGGACGAATAGATAGGAACGATTATTCAGCTTTAGAAAAAGTTTATAGCACAACTCAGGAGGTTAGTATGTTATTAACATCACTTAAACAAGAGCGACAAACGTTGGTAGCTCAAGGTATTAGACAAGAGCGAAAAACAATTTACCAAAATGGGGTAACTAAAGGCATTAGTCAGGGCGTTACTCAAGGTATTAGTCAAGGCGTTAGTCAAACAGCAAAACGAATGCTTGACGAAAATATTGATATATCTCTAATTACTAAGGTTACACAACTATCTGAGCAAGAAATTTTACAATTGAAAACTAATGCAAAAGGAACTAACCATGAAATTTAACTCAAAACCAAGATTTTATTTATATTTCCTAGCGATGATGCTGGGGTTGTGGATTCCGCAGGTTTGGTCGGCTACGATTCATTCGGTGGCGGCTGGTGGGGATTGGAATCAGGCGGAAACTTGGGTTGGTGAATAATGATTTTGAAACAACAATTGATAAATAATATTGAACAATTATCAGCTAATGATTTAATTATTGTACAAAACTTTGTGCAAATGCTGACAAAATCGACAAAACCTCAGAAACTGAAAGATGGCTATCTCAAAACAAGAAATGCTTTAGCAGATTGTCAAGGCAATTTATCAGAAGACATTATTCAGGAACGTAAGGAAAGACTGTGATTTTATTCTTTGATACTTCTGCATTGGTAAAATATTTTCATGTTGAAGCGGGTACTGAAAAAGTAACTACTTTGATAAATGATTCTGGTAATGAAGTTTGGATTTTGGAATTGGCTCGAATTGAATTTATGAGTGCTTTATTCCGAAAATATCGTATGAAAAGTATCAATGACAAACAATTAGAATTAGCAATAAGTGGTTTTGAGGAAGAGTATAGTGGTTTTAATGTTGAACCTTTAATTCAATCAGTCGCTTTAGAAGCAGAATCTTTGTTGAAAAAGTATGGAAAAGTTGAGGGATTAAGAACGCTTGATGCTCTGCATTTTGCTGCTTTTCGTCTTCTTGCTGAGGATAATTGGTATTTTGTTGCTGTTGATGAAGTATTATGTAATATTGTTCAACTTGATGGGTTTAATGTGATTAACCCGTGTACATAAATGGTTTTTAACATTTTAACGAGGATATTAATTATGAAAAATTTACGTATTTTGTTTTTATTGGCTGTCTTTTGGATTCCGCAGGTTTGGGTGGCTACGATTCATTCGGTGGCGGCTGGTGGGGATTGGAATAATGACAACAACAATCCACGATAGCGGTTATAAGCGGCTTTTTTCTAATAAAACCATTTTTCGTCAATTTATTGAAACTTTTATCCACGAAGATTGGGTGCAAGACTTAGATTTTTCGACTTGCAAAAAATTGG
>JAGLFE010000406.1 GCA_023144675.1 Thiomargarita sp.
ATTACGCAAATAACAAACAAAACTACCAGCTATTTTTAACCGAATAATTATTTGATTTTTTGTCCTACATCTTATATTCCTTATTTTATGTTAAATATTTATAATACCCTTACAAGAAAAAAAGAAATTTTTAAACCCATTCACGAGAATAAAGTTAGCATCTATGTTTGTGGCATGACCGTTTATGATTATTGCCATGTTGGTCATGCGCGAGTAATGGTGGTTTTTGATGTTGTTGTGCGTTATTTGCGTTTTCTTGGCTTTGAAGTTACTTATGTACGCAATATTACTGATATTGACGATAAAATTATTCAGCGAGCTATTGAAAATAAAGAAGATATAAACCAATTAACCGCTCGTTTTATTGAAGCTTTAAATGAAGATGCAGCGAATTTAAATATAATACCTCCTGATATTGAGCCACGTGCCACAAAATATATTGATAAAATTATTATTATGGTGCAGCAGTTATTGGATAATGGTTATGCTTATGTAACCACTAATAATGATGTTTGTTATGCAATTAATAAATTTGCTGATTATGGTAAATTATCAGGTAAACAGGTGGAAGATTTACGGGCTGGCGAGCGGGTTGATGTGGATAAATCCAAGCAACATCCTTTAGATTTTGTTTTATGGAAAGCGGCTAAAATAGATGAACCGCATTGGCAATCTCCTTGGGGATCAGGGCGACCAGGTTGGCATATTGAATGTTCAGCTATGTCAACAGATTGTTTGGGTAAACATTTTGATATACATGGTGGTGGCATGGATTTACAATTCCCCCACCATGAAAATGAGATTGCCCAATCTGAAGGAGCTACCAAAGAACCGTTTGTAAATGTCTGGATGCATAATGGCTTTGTGCGAATTAATAATGAAAAAATGTCTAAATCATTGGGCAATTTTTTTACCGTGCGAGAAGTTTTAAAACAATATCATCCTGAAGTTCTGCGTTATTTTATTTTAACCAGTCAATATCGTAGTCCGTCAAATTATTCTGATCAGGAATTGGATGCAGCAAAACAGGCTTTGACTCGTCTTTATACAGCATTACGGGGTTTGGATATTGAAAACTTGCCTATTTCTGATGATAAAACCTATCAACAACGTTTTCAAGCGGCAATGGATGATGATTTTAATACTCCAGAAGCATTGGCTGTTTTATTTGATTTATCACGGGAGATTAATAAAGCCCGTTCCAATGATTTAACTAAAGCGGCGAAATTGGGCAATCAATTATGGCATTTAGGGAAAATATTGGGCTTATTGCAAATAGAAGCTGAAAGTTTTTTACAAGCAACTATTATTGAACAGATTTCTAGTGCGGAAATTGAAAATATGATTACGGAACGTTTGCTTGCTAGGAAAAATCGTGATTGGGCAACTGCGGATCGGATTCGTAGTGAATTAAAAGAGCAGAATATTGTGCTTGAGGATAATTCGGAAGGCACTACTTGGCGAAGACTATAATGTTGTATTTTATATACTTTTGGTAACTATTTACCAAGAAATACATATAAAATGTA
>JAGLFE010000407.1 GCA_023144675.1 Thiomargarita sp.
CAAATAAAAACTTTTTCTGGTTTTGATATAGCAGAATGGATTAATGAAAATATAGAATGGGAGAAAGATTTAGATCAGGATACCTTAACGCATTTTAGCGAAAATAATTTGCTTAAATATCTGTCATGGTAGCTCTCGCAAAACGAAAACAGGATGAGTTCCAAGCTTTTTATACAAATTGTAACTATATAACTTCATATATGGTAGGTCTTTTACACTACCAAAATGGTATGTCAATTCTCGAACCATCTGTAGGTAAAGGTGCTTTTATTGAAGAATTAACAACAAATAATACACCTAATATTACAGCTTACGAGCTTAATAACGACAGTGTAAATGTTTTACGAAATAAATACTCGTGTCTTTCAAATATTAGAATTAAGCACGAAGATTTTTTATTTCCATTTCAATTGACTTTCAATAAGTTTGATAGAGTAATAGGAAATCCTCCTTATGGAGCATATCAATCATTAGTAAAAAGAAAACAGCTAAAAAAAGAATATCCTAAGTTTTATGTTAAAGAAACTTATAGTCTATTTTTAATTAAAGCATTGAAATTACTAAAAGGGAATGGTCGACTTGTGTTTATCATTCCTGACACATATATGACTCTTCATAGACATGAATGTTTGCGGAAAGAATTACTTAAACATTATGAAATAGAATCAATTGCTCTATTTCCTTCTAAATTTTTCCCTGGCATAAACTTTGGTTATGCTGGATTGAGCATTATTTCAATCGTTAATAAAGTACCAAACAAAACTTATAGTTTCCCTATTTACAACAGTTTTTCAACTCCTCAAGATTTACTTGAGTTGTTAACTGAAAAACGAAAAAAATATGAAATTTGCAGACTAACATATAGTCAACTTAGCAAAAATCCATCAAGTGCTTTTTTCCTGCCATCAAAAAATTGGATTAATTCTATTTTAAGCACAAATAACCTGACCATTGGTGATATATGTTCAGTTGTTACAGGATTTTATTCTGGTAATGATGGCAAATATTTAAAACGTTTAAAATCAGTTACAAGGGGAATTAAAAAATATGCTATTATAAATATTGATGATATTTGTAATGATGATTTATCAATAAACCCACCACTTGATGGGCTAAATATTCCATCTTGTTGGATTCCAATTGTTAAAGGCGGAAATAAGAGATTTTATAAGAAATCTGAGTGGTTTATGGATTGGAGTAAAGAAGCGATTTATGAATATAAAGTCGCAAATAAAAAACGAGCAAGATTTCAAAATTCACAATATTATTTTCGGCAAGGTATTGGTGTGCCAATGGTGTCATCTTCTTCAATAACGGGTTCATTAATAGATGCTAGGCTTTTTGATCAGTCAGTAGTTGGTTTATTTCCTAAAAAGGGATATGAAAATTTAACTTATTTTCTTCTTGGTTTCTTTAATAGTACTGTTTGTAATAAATTAATACGGACAATAAATGCCAGTGCTAATAATTCTGCAAATTACATTAAAAAGATACCAATTCTTATACCTGATGCAATAAGGTTAAATCAAATTACTAAAGAAGTTAAAACTCTTTTAACTTTAGCAAAGAAACGTGATATTGTAAACAATGATTTAGTAACACTAAATGAATACTACAATAATATGTATGACTCAAAAAGCGCATAACAAGGCGTTACATTTAACCAATTAATCCCATTTTTAGTTGGTGATTTAGTAAAATTAAAATACAGGAGAATTAAGTTACGTGAAAAAATTAAGTTTATTATTTATGTCTGTTTATATGATTTTTACGATTAATCTATCAGCAGAAGAAATAAATACTTATGGTCCTATTAAACCAGGTGAATTATTGTGGAAAATTGCTACCAAAATTAGTCCACCTTCAATTAATCGTTATCAAGTTATTATTGCTTTGCATCAAAAAAATCCTCATGCTTTCTCAGTTTTTTGCAATATGAATTCATTAAAAATTGGAGCTATTTTAGAAATACCTTCATTAATTGAAATGCAAAAATATACTAAAAAAGAAGCATTGAATGAACTTAATCGTCAAAGTGCTGAATGGAAAAATCGCCGCAATAATCCTATTAATTGTCCCTCAATTATAGAAAAACCAAAAATATTAGAAATTACGCCACCAATTATTGCCGAAAAACTGGAAGTTAAAGAACCAAAAATAGTTGATATAGAACCTATAACAATAGAGCCTAAAATTCCAAATGTAGTTAAAGAAACATCAAATAATGTAACCCCTGAACCAGATACAAATAATCCAAATCCTATTATTTCTGAACCAAGTTTGCCAATTTCAGCACCAAATAATAGTGTTCAAAAAGAGCAAACATCTTCAGCAATTTATTTTATATTTTGGATCGTAATAGGTATTTTTATTACCATTTTAATTGCTTGGTTATTACATAAATATGCAAAAAAACAGGAGCAAGAACAGGAGGATTTTTCGGAGCCTATTGAAGAAATGCCATATCGTAATTTTAATAAACCAACTGAGAATACGGATAAATTAATTGATGAAAAATGATCGATTTTTACGAGCTTTATTACGTCAACCTGTTGATGTAACTCCTATATGGATAATGCGCCAAGCTGGACGTTATTTACCTGAATATCGTGCAACTAGAGAACGGGCTAAAAATTTTCTTACTTTATGTAAAACACCAGAATTTGCTTGCGAAGTTACTTTACAACCATTGGAACGTTTTGATTTAGATGCAGCTATTTTATTTTCTGATATTTTGACGATTCCAGATGCGATGGGTTTGGAATTATATTTTACTGAGGGCGAAGGTCCGCGTTTTGAAAATCCGATACGAACGGAGAAACAAATAACCAATTTAGCTATTCCCGATCCCAATATAGAATTGCGTTATGTTACTGATGCAGTTAGTTTAATTCGCCGAGAGTTAAATGGAAAAGTGCCATTAATCGGATTTGCTGGTAGCCCTTGGACTTTAGCTACTTATATGGTGGAAGGTGGCACAACCAAAACATTTAGCCAAGTTAAAAAATTATTATTTCAACAACCACAATCTATGAGCATTTTGCTGGATAAATTAGCTCAAGCGGTTACGAATTATTTAAATGCCCAAATTGCTGCTGGCGCACAAGTTATTATGCTATTCGATACTTGGGGTGGTATTTTAAGCACGCAAAATTATTTAGATTTTTCCCTAAATTATATGCAAAAAATCGTGCAAAATTTAACGCATGAATATGAAGGACAACGTATTCCAGTTATTATATTTACCAAAGATGGTAATGAATGGTTGGAAAATATTGCTAATACTGGTTGTGATGCCATTGGTTTGGATTGGAAATTGCCAATTGGTCAATCACGCAAGCGGGTTGGTAATCAAGTAGCTTTACAAGGCAATATGGACCCTTGTATGTTATATACTTCCCCAGAACAGGTGCGTAAAGAAGTGGCTAATATTTTAGCAAGTTTTGGCTCAGGAAATGGACATATTTTCAATTTGGGACATGGTATTCATCCAGAAATTGACCCTGAACTTGTTAAAGTTTTAGTGGATTCGGTGCATGAATTGAGTAAAAAATATCATTAGAGATTAGAGTATTTAAAATATGGTAGTCCTAAACGTAATTGCTCACTACCATCGAATCCTATAATTAGGTAATAAACTCTTCTACCCCCTCAATCCCCCCCCTGTTAGGAGGGAAGTCTTTAAGAAATTCTCCAGGGAATAAAAATAAAGCCCCTCGCCTTTTGAGAGAGGGGTTGGGGGAGTGAGCAATTACTCCTAAACAAAATAGTGATTGGGCTAAAATGTAGGTCGGGTTAGTGCAACCCAACTTAAAACTCAAACTTTGCCTTTATAGTAACATTCTTATATTGCTATACTATTTTAAACTTTAACTAATTGATTTAACTTGCAATAAAGTTATTATTATGGTACTTATTTATAAGAATATCACTATATAAAGTTTAGAACGACCAAGTAGTTTTTGAGTACCTTGATAAAACCAACATAAATTGGCATCATTGCGGAGTTTACCAATAAATTCAAGCCCTAAATGTTTCATTTGGTTTTGTTACAGGACAAGTATCACAAGTAGATGCTTTGCCTTGATTAACCTTTTATCTGCCAAATGTTCCAAGCTTAAACTATTTTATGAAGTCGAAATTACGACTAAACCAATGCGAATATGTTTTTTCATGATAATTACTGTAACGACTTAAATTACGATAATTAGCTTTTCCTTGTAAACGTATTAAATTCATCAATAATACGACTATAAAATCTTGCAGGGCTTGGTTTATATTTGACATTTTTCCTAAAATAGTTTCTAATATATCTATAAGAATTATTTCTAAAATTTGATAATTTTGTTTGACTAATTCTATTATCTCACCAGTTGGGATTTTCATTTTTATTTTCTCCACTTATTTAAAACTATCCGAACTATTGTTAATATGCACATTCATATTTTAGGTATTTGCGGTACTTTCATGGCGGGTATCGCTATTTTAGCGCGACAACAAGGGCATAAGGTAACTGGTTCAGATATAGCCACCTATCCACCCATGACGACCCAATTAAAAGAGTTGGGAATTACTTATTACACTGGTTATTCTGCAACTAATTTAAATCCCCAACCTGATTGCGTAATTATTGGGAACGCTTTATCAAGAGGCAATCCAGAAGTAGAAGCGGTTTTAAATAAAAGCTTGCCCTACATTTCAGGAGCGCAATGGTTATCAGAGCAGGTTTTAGCAACACGATGGGTATTAGCGGTTGCTGGCACGCACGGTAAAACTACCACCGCTAGTATGCTGGCGTGGATTTTAGAAGAAGCAGGCTCATCGCCCGGTTTTTTAATTGGCGGCATTCCAGAAAACTTTGGTTTATCTTCCCGTTTGGAAGCCGAAAGTCCTTTTTTTGTAATCGAAGCTGATGAATATGATACCGCTTTTTTTGATAAACGTTCTAAATTCGTCCATTATCGTCCCCGTACTTTGGTAATTAATAATTTAGAATTTGATCATGCCGATATTTTTCCCGATTTAGCCGCCATTCAACGTCAATTTCATCATTTAATTCGTACTGTTCCTAACAATGGTTTAATTATTCATAAAAATCAAGAACTAGCGATTGAAGAAGTTATACAACAAGGCTGTTGGACTACCTGCAAAACCATCGGGCAAGATGCACAAAGCAATTGGTATTGTGAAAGTTTAGTTTCTGATTACAGCCATTTTAAAATAGGCTACGAAAATCAGTTTATTGCTGAAATTAAATGGAATTTGATTGGCGAACATAATGCTCATAATGCACTGGCTGCTATAAGTGCGGCGCATCATGTTAAAGTGCCATTAGCCATTGCTTGTGAGGCATTGGAAACTTTTCAAGGGGTGAAACGGCGATTGCAATTGCGTGGCACGGTAAATGAAATTAGAGTTTATGATGATTTTGCACACCATCCGACTGCAATTAAAACCACGCTTCAAGCATTGCGACAACGGGTTAAACAGCAGCGCATTATTGCAGTTTTAGAACCTCGGTCTAACACTATGCGGATGGGCGTGCATAAGGAAACTTTAGCACCAGCTTTACAACTGGCGGATATGGTTGCTTTATATCAGCCGAGTAATTTAGATTGGTCATTAGCTGAAATGGCGAATTCTTTACCCAATACGCAAATATTTACCACAACTGAGTCTTTAATAACTTTTTTAGTGAAAAATGCTCAAGCGGGCGATCATATTATTATAATGAGTAATGGTGGATTTGAAAATATTCATCAACGTTTACTAACGGCTTTAGATTAAAATGGCAATTACCTTAGCTATTACTGGCGCATCGGGAGCGGCTTACGGATTGCGTTTATTAGAACAGTTATTATTTGCTAAACAAGAAGTTTTTTTATTAATTTCAGAACCAGCAAAAGTAGTTATAGCAATGGAAACGGATTTACAATTGCCAACTGATGTTAAAATGATACAAACTTATTTAAGTAAACATTATCAAGCAAGTTGTGGACAATTGCGAGTATTTGGGCAAACTGAATGGACTGCGCCGATTGCCAGCGGTAGTGCAGTATCACAGGCAATGGTAATTTGCCCTTGTAGTAGTGCCACTTTAGCCGCTATTGCGCACGGTTTAAGTCGTGGTCTGATTGAGCGTGCCGCCGATGTGATGTTAAAAGAACAAGCCAAGCTGATTTTGGTTCATCGAGAAACGCCTTTATCAGTAATTCATTTAGAAAATATGTTACGTTTAGCAAAAATAGGCGCATTAATATTGCCTGCCAGTCCAGGATTTTATAATAATCCTCATAGTATTGAAGATATTATTGATTTTATCGTGGCTCGTGTATTAAATCATTTAAATATTAGTCATAATTTACTCCCCACTTGGGGCGGTTAATAGATTTTTTAGGAAAGAAGTATTTTTATTAAACACTTTAAATTGGATAAATAATGGAACTTAGCACTTTACAATTAATTACAATTTGGGTAATACCAGTATTACTTGCCGTTATATTGCATGAAATAGCACATGGTTGGGTGGCTCTTCAATTTGGCGATAGCACAGCACGTCAAGAAGGTAGGCTTACTTTAAATCCAATTAATCATATTGATCCAATTGGTACCGTAATATTGCCAATAATAATGTTATTAACCACGAATTTTGTATTTGGGTGGGCTAAACCAGTACCAGTTAATTTCAACCGTTTAAAAAAACCAGTTCGCGATATGGCTTTGGTTGCATTGGCTGGACCTACAGCTAATTTACTTATGTTAGTTTTTTGGGCAATTATTACCCAAATTGGTTGGTTAATGCCTGAATCTTTGGGAATAACGAAATTTTTAATTTATATTGGTAATGCGGGAATTTATATTAATATAGTATTAATGATTCTTAATTTGTTACCTATTTTACCATTGGATGGCGGCAGAATATTATACAGCTTATTACCTCGTCATTTAGCCGAACCTTATTCAAAACTTGAGCCATTTGGATTCATTATATTAGTAGTATTACTGATGACAAATATGTTAGGTCATATATTAACTACTCCTCTTATATATATATATAGATTGGCGGGTGGAACTATAATGGAATTGTTGATTATTTTTGGTAACTAAAGTTACGCATGGTAGTTACAAAATTTATGGAAACTAACTTTACTCAATTAATTAAATTAGAATGGTTAAATTTAACAGTTAATTATTTGTTGCATGGAAATAATCACAAGAAAATTAGTGAAGCGTTATTTAACTTACTGAATAAACAACAAATTACCCCTGCGCAACAACAGCAAATAATTAATATTATTATTAAAACCTGGGTTAAGGTGCCAAAATCTTTAACTTCATTTAGGAATGAAGGGCTAATTTTATGTCAACAATTACCTAAAAAGGAACGCTTTGCAGTTCATTGGATAATGTTGATGGTAACTTTGCCATTTTTTACCCTATTAGCCAAGCAAATTGGTCGTTTATTGCATTTACAACCACAAGTGGAAATTAAACAAGTTCAAAAACGAGTATTTCAAGAATTAGGCGAGCAATCAAATATAGAAACAGCTACTAATAACATAATTGCTTGTTGGCTGGAATGGGGACTTTTATTTGAGGTAGAAAAAAATATTTTTGCAATCACCCCACCAAAATTAATAATTAGCAATCAACGACTTATAACTTGGTTAATTGAAGGATTATTAATAGCGCATAAACAAGATTCAATAAGCCTGGATAAATTAAACCATATTCCTGAATTATTTCCATTCAATGTATTAATTAGTTATTTAACCCCAAATGAACGTTTAGATACTTTCACTCAAGGGGTCAATGAATTAAATGCCACCTTCAATCATGGCTATTTTGTTAAGGAAAAATGATTTTAAGAATTTTTTTATCTGCATTTATTTCTAATAACGAATTCAAATCAATCCGAGCATTATTCCTCTTTTGGCAAAGGTATTAAAATATGTTTTTTATTAAATTATTAAGTTTTACTATTAATATTATATTGAGTGGAATTTTAGGTTATTATATTATTTATCTATTACTTAGTACACAACTTTTATTTCCAAATCAACAAAATACAAAGCCGAATATTAAATCCTTTTCCTCTACAGAAAAATTTTCTAAGCAAAATCTTGATGTATCAAATTTGACAAGTAATTATTTATTTGGACAAGCAAATATCAAAGCTCAAATTACGACTCAAAGTAATATAAGCTCGGCACCAATAACAAAACTTGATTTAATCTTGGATGGTATTTTCTATAATTCTAACTCTAATTTATCTAGGGTAACGATTACAACAGATACGAGTAAAGTATATAAAATTGGCGATTTTTTGGATAAAATTGAGGTAAAAATCCACGAAATTCATCCCAAAAAAGTTATTTTATTAAGAAATGGAGTAACTGAAACGCTAAAATTTATTGGTTTAAAAAATTCTAATACTGATACAACTAAAGTAACAAATCTTACCAAGAGAAAAGCTAAAAATAATATCAGCCCTGGAAAGTTATTTGGAAATTATCAAAAACAGTTGAAAAAGAATCCAGCTAAACTTATGAATTTATTACGTATTTATCCCGTAGAAAAAGCAGGCAGATTTATTGGTTATCGCCTAAAACCAGGGCAAAATCGTAATTTATTAAGCCGCTTTGATTTACAGTCAGGAGATATACTCACAACAATTAATGGAATTAAATTAAATTCACCAATGCAAGGCATTAAAGCAATACAACAATTAGCTACTGCAAATAAAATTGATATAGAAATATTACGTAACGGGCAAATAGAGTTTATTTCATTTAAAGTGGAATAAATAATTTATATTTTTTGGCTTAAAAAACTAAAATAAATGTTATTATTAGAAAAATAAAATTTTAACTTAAGCAAATTGAGAAAATTTAACATGTTTTATATACGACTTATTTTATTAAATATATTAATCATAAATGCTGGACTATTATTCGCTGGCGAAGTTCATGAATTTACCTTAAATAATGGTTTACAACTAATTGTTAAGGAAGATCATCGTGCGCCAGTTGTGGTTAGCCAAGTTTGGTACAAAGTGGGGAGTAGTTATGAAATGGCAGGAAAAACTGGTTTATCCCACATGTTAGAACACATGATGTTTAAAGGAACTAAAAACTATCCGCTGGGTGAGTTTTCCCGAATTATGTCAATCAATGGAGCCAGCGAAAATGCTTTTACCAGTTATGATTATACTGTTTATTATCAAATGTTAGAAAAAAGCCGTTTACCATTAAGTTTTGAAATGGAAGCCGATCGGATGCGGAATTTAATTTTAACTAAAGAAGAATTTTTAAAAGAAAGAAAAGTTGTTACCGAAGAACGCCGAGTTCGTACTGAAGATAAGCCAACTCGCAGAACTTATGAACATTTTTTAGCCACCGCTTACCAAACTAGCCCTTATCAAAATCCGATTATTGGTTGGATGAATGATATTGAATCCTATAATTTAGCGGATTTAGAACAATGGTATCAATATTGGTATGCGCCTAATAATGCGATTGTTATTGTGGTTGGTGATGTGAAAGCACAATCGGTATTGGAATTAGCCCAACAACATTTTGGAATTTTACCATCGCTTGAAGTAGCTAAAGTGGCTAATCGTCCAGAAATCGAACAACTTGGAAGTAAACGCTTAAATATTCAATTACCAGCTAAAGTTCCTTATTTAGTTATGGGTTATAAAGTGCCTGCTTTGAATACCGTTGATAAAATAGATTATTGGGAAATTGCCGCTTTGGATGTAATTTCTTATCTATTGGATGGTGGGAAAAGTGCGCGTTTTTCTAAAAATTTAGTGCGTGGTCAGGAAATTGCGGTTAATGCCAGTGCTGGTTATGACCCATTTAGCCGTTTAACTGATTTATTTACCTTCAGAGCAACACCAACTCAATCTCATACGGTTATTGAATTGGAAACTGCTTTACGAGAACAAGTACAACAATTACAAACTACATTGGTGGAAAAATCCGAGTTGGAACGCATTAAAAATAAAATTCGGGCTTCTCAAATTTATGAAATGGATTCATTATTTTATCAAGCTATAAAAATTGGTATGTTGGAAGCAATCGGATTAAATTGGCAATTATTTGACCAATATGTGGCAAGTATTAAATTGGTAACAGCCGAGCAAGTACAAACAGTTGCCAATAAATATTTAATTGATAAAAATTTAACCATCGCAACTTTAGAACCCCAAGCATTAAATCAAACACAATCTACATCAGGAGTAACTGAATAATGAAGAATCAAATCATTTTACTATTGTTATTATCAAATGTTTCCTTTTCTGTGGTCGCAATACCCACGATTCAACATTGGCAAACACAAACAGGGGCATCAGTTTATTTCGTGCCAGCTCCAGATTTACCCATGATTGATATTGAAATTACCTTTGATGCAGGCAATGCTCGTGATGGAGATAAATTAGGAATAGCGGATTTAACTAATGATTTACTCAACGAAGGGGCTGGTGATTACACAGTTGATGAAATAGCGGAAACTTTGGAAAATATCGGGGCTGAATTAAGTTTTTCCGTTTCCCATGATCGTGCAACAATTAGTTTACGTAGTTTAACTGAAGAAAATTTATTGCAACCAGCAGTCAATATGTTAGCCATTTTATTGGCACAAGCTAATTTCAATTCAACAGCATTTAACCGCGTCAAGCAACAAATGATAGTCGCTTTAGAATATCAACAACAATCTCCTGCTACTATTGCGAAAAAAGCCTTTTATAAAGCCATTTTTACTTCCCATCCCTACGCCAATTTAAAAAGCGGAACTTTGGAAAGTATTCAAGCATTAACTTATGAGGATGTGCAAGCTTTTTACAAGAATTATTATGTAGCTAAAAATATGACTATAGCAATGGTTGGAGCAATTAATAGAAAACAAGCGGAACAATTAGCTGAGAAAATCAGTGTTAAATTACCTGCTGGCGAAAAAGCCATGCTTTTACCCGCAGTAGCCGCCTTAACTCAAGCACAAGAAATCCACATTGATTATCCATCAACACAAACTCATATTTTAATTGGGCAACCAGGTTTAGCACGTGGAGAAGCGGATTATTTTGTTTTATACGTGGGAAATTATATATTAGGTGGCAGCGGTTTAGTTTCACAATTATCGCAAGAAGTACGTGAAAAAAGGGGGTTAAGTTATAGTACTTATAGTTATTTTTTCCCCCGCCGAGTCGCTGGACCATTCATTGTTAGTGCTAAAACTCGTAATAAACAAGCAGAACAAGCTATTGAAGTGGTTATGGAAACTTTAGTTAAATTTGTTAAAAATGGTCCAACTGAAACAGAATTAAATGAGGCAAAACAAAGTATTACTGGTGGTTTTCCATTGCGTATTGCTGAAAATAGTAATATTATTGCTTATTTATCTATAATTGGTTTTTACAACTTACCACTGGATTATTTACATAAATTTAACGATAAGATTGAAGCGGTTACTTTGGAAATGATAAAAAAAGCGTTCAAAACCAAGTTGCATTTAGATAAGTTGGTAACTGTAACCGTGGGAAAGAAAATTATACAAAATGATAATTAAATTAACATCCAGAATGGCTAGAAATTTTTGCAGATGAAATGTGAATTAAGAGTTAAAGTATTTAAGTCTAAATTTTTAACATAATTGCTGTGCTTCGTTTCTCAACAGCATTCTGCATTTTACTTAATAATATTTGTAGTAAAACCTATTTTTATTCTCCCTTTTTTTATCTGCATAAATTCAGTTATTTAGAATAATTCTATTGAGTTAAATTTATTACTGCCGATTTTTTTAAAAAGGACACATCATTTGTTATCAATATTAGACAATAAAAAATTAAATATATTAGTAAGTAATACATATAAACAACCTTTTGATGTACTGATTGCAAACACAGATACATTAGAATCATTAAAAACAATACCAAGCGAAACAGTTGAATTAATAGTTAGTTCTCCACCGTATAATTTAGGTTAAGGAAAAAACTTAAAAATGCTCAAAAAAATTAAAATTCGTCACTTTAAATCCATTGTCGAACAAGAAATTTCCTTGGGTATGATGAATGTATTTATTGGAGCCAATGGAAGTGGTAAAAGTAATCTGCTTGAAGCGATAGGTGTTCTGTCTGCGGCAGCAGCCGGTCGTGTGGATGATGAAGCTTTGCAAAGACGTGGTATTCGCCTTGGTACGCCTAGATTATACAAATCAGCATTTGAAAAAAAAACACCGCCTTATATTTTTTTTGAAGCCCAAACTGATAAGGCAAAATATTCGGTTTCTTTGAACAATCCTGCAATAAACCCCAAACCAGCTTGGCAATATAAAAAGGAAGAATTGGTTTGTGATAATGAAAAAATCGTTAATCGCGTAGAGCATCGTATAAAAAATAAGGAACAAGGACTTGCTGCTTTAAAACTGGTAGAATCCGATGAAAATTCAGAAGTCGCTTTTTTAATAAATTTGTTACGAAATTTTGCTATTTATACACCAAATACACCAATATTACGTGGAATTATCCCTGACCAACAAACTCGAGAACCCGTTGGTCTTTCTGGAGGACGACTTGCCGAAGCAGTTAAAGAATTACAAAACCTCATTTATCACAGCGAATTTATTGAAGATGCTTTTGATGATATTCTTTCTTTGATTG
>JAGLFE010000408.1 GCA_023144675.1 Thiomargarita sp.
AAATTATAAAAATTATAAAAAGTTTATAAAAATAAGGTAACTACCTACCAAGTTAAAAATATGGTAGTCCTGAAATAGGTAGTGCTAAACCTGTTAGGTCTTTGATACCTGGCAGGTTTTTTGAGACCATCACTACTTTGTTCAGGACTACCGTTATTTTTTATTGCTTTTTTATTTGATGACATTCCCTAGCTTACTATCAAATAAATATTAACCTTCCCGCAAAATTGTTAATTTTTGACCCAAACTAAGTAACTGCTTACTATTTAACTGATTCCACTGAGTTAAATTCTCAACACTTACCTGATAATTCTGAGCAATCCGCCATAAATTATCCCCAGCTTTAACAACATGGATAATTTTTTGGTTATTATTTTTATTAATAACTTTTTTAGCAATATTAAGAACTTTTTTAGTAGTGGCTACTTTTAAAATAAGTTGCTGATTAATACTTAGTGTTTGGTTTTTATTTAAATTATTCCAATTACGGATAGAAGCAACGTTTATACCGTAACGTCTAGAAATTTTCCATAAAGTATCACCTTTCTGTACCTTGTATTTTTGCAATTGAGTAGTTCGATTTAATTTAGTAATTAATACTGGTTTTACATTTTTAATATGATTAAAATCAGATTTTAACACCAAATGCTTAACTCGCTTTTTAAGAATCCGAGCGACTTTAACTGGCACAAAAATATGATGAGTTCCATTTACTGAAATTGTTACATTTTGTTTATAAGCTGAATTTAATTGCTTTAATTTCTTTAAAGATAAACCAGATAATTTTGCTATTGATTTTAGGTTTAACTGTTTTGATGCCTGCATTTTAACAAAATACGGACTATTAGCAATAGGTTTTAATTTAATTCCAAATTTATTATTTGGTCTCATTATCTTCGCTAACGCTAATATTTTTGGTATATATTGACGAGTTTCTTTAGGCAAACGCAACGACCAATATGGAGAACCCTTGCCACGATGACGTACTTTTCTCATCGCTTTCCTTATATTTCCACCACCGTAATTATAAGCAGCTAAAGCTAATAACCAATCGTTATCAAACGCTTTATATAAAGTTTGCAAATAATCAAGTGCCGCATTTGTTGAAGCTACAATATTATAGCGACCGTCATAATTTTTATTACGCTTTAAGCCAAGATATTTACCTGTTGCTGGCATAAATTGCCAAAGTCCTGCCGCTCCACGATGTGATTTTACCTTGGGCTTATATCTACTTTCAATAGCAGGTAAAAAAGCAAGTTCTAAAGGCATACCTCTTTTTTCAAGTTCTCCTACAATGTAATAAAGATATGGTTCAGCATTATCAGTTATTTCTTTAAAATAAGCTGGAAATTTAAGATGTTTTTTAACTCGTTTTTGGATGCGAGTATTATTAATATGTTTTAATTGATAACCTGCATAAATACGATTCCATAAATTTTCTTGTTTAGCAACATTTTTTCCCTCTGTTTCTAAAATAGAATCTCTAATTTCTAGTTCATTGGCTAAAATATTTTTTACAAAAATTTGGGAGCGTAATTTATCAACATTTATGCCATATTTTCGTTCTTTTTTAATGGAAAGGGCATTAATTTTGCACTCTTTATTAGTAAATCTTGAAGAATAACAATGCGTTACTTTTATTAACTTTCTAATTTCAGACTCTTTAATATTACGCAGTTGGGAAAAATTATTTAGTTTAACTGGTTGTTTAGTCGCCCATTTTATTGAAAATAAAGAATCCGATTGTGGTTGTTTATTTAAGGAAATAAGATCAGAATTTTCTAATTTTAATGCAAATTTTGAAAATATATGATATTTAAAACTTTTACTTGCTTGTCCAAACACTTGGGAAATAAAAGCATGACCATTTTGTTTTTTTATTAAACTATTTGGATTGTTATCAATTATTTGAGTAATAATATTATTATCTTGCGCTTTTATTGGTAAAGCATAACATCCAATGGAACTAATTAATAATAATAATAATGATTTAGTAAACATTTTTGTTTTTTTCAGAAAAATAATTTATTTATAAGATAAAATCTTCATTAAAATGATATATTTTTATAAACATAATTACAATAGAATAATTTCTATATACCAAAAAAACAATATAACTACATGATTTTAATATCAATTATTGTATGAAAATATATATATTTGTATAATAAATAACATTTATATAATATTTTGATATATTTTAAATATTAGCTTAAAAAAGTTATTATCTGAAGTTACATAAATGAAATTTAAATACTAAAATCTCTATTTTTTGAATTTTGGCAACCTTTATAACAATACTTCGGACAGTTTTTCTTAGTATAAACCCAAGTATGATAAAAGCCTTATTTTACGGTATCATAATTAAATACAACTTAGGTAAAATTCTAAGTTTGATTTAATGGAAGTTAGTAAAATCAAGCTTTTATGTTATCTTAATTTTTTAGCCTTAAAACTGTCCGAAGTATTGTTATAATAACTGAAGTTACGCAAATAAAATAGAAACCAAGAAAATATAAGACTTTAGATTTTATATCTGTCGGTATTGAATTTTCATAAGCCTTATAACATTTGGTTTTCAATTTTTCATATCTGCGTAACTTCAGTTAAATAAAATCCTTGTAGTTTTTAGGAAGTTATTGACTTACAGTATAAATTTTCTTTTTGCCAAATTAACATCACACATATATCAAACTTCTTATTACTATAGCACGCTCAATGTAAGTTATTAGTATAATCATTTTTTTGTTAAAGCTGTGTTTTAATTTCAATTAACTAGATTATTTTTATTGGTAAGTATTTGATTTTATTGTTTTTTATATTTTTAACCAGTCCAAATAATTATATTAATAATAGAATTATGTTAAAATTAAATTTTGCCCTAGATAAAAACTACTTCAGATAAGCAACTAAATAAAACCATCTTTTATTTAAATCAAATAATTTATTGAGGAAATAATTATTATGCAAAATTCCCAACCTATTAATTCTATTCCAATTCAATGGTTTAAAGAAAATCCTTTAGAAAAACCAGGAATTAACTCTGAAATAGCAAATATCGCTTTTTTAGCACAAGCTGATTTATTATTATTGATAACTAAACTTTTTGCTCCACCTACTGCTAAAATGAAACAGGATTTGCAGGTAATTAGTCCATCTGATGTTGACAAATTGTTAAAAAATTCTAAATTACCAACTGGGGAAAATTTGGCTACTACTTATCGTCAAATTCAGCAGCAAATACAAGAAATTGATTTAGATATTTGGGTTGAAGAGTATAACCGGCTGTTTGAAGCTAAGGTTGCTTGCCCCATTAATGAATCGGGTTTTATTAGTCGGGATAAAGAAGCTATTTTGGCTGACATTGCTGGTTTTTATAAAGCATTTGGCTTAAAATTATCTAAAGCAATGGGAGAAAAAACTGATCATTTAATAGGAGAATTGGAATTTGTAATAATGCTGTTGGTAATGCTGACTAAAACTGAACAACTTGAGGAAAAGAAAACTGCTCGTAATGCGTTAAATACTTTTACTTTCGATCATTTAAGTGAATGGTTGCCTACTTTTTGCGAACAATTGACTAAGGTAACAGGACTAGTTATTTATCAACAATCTGCTGAATTTTTATCCATGACTTGGACTGCAATAATGACGGCAAATCAGTTAGCCAATCCAATAAAAACAACTGATGACGATGCTAACTTAGATGATGATACAACCTTATAAGTGTGGAATTACGAAGGATGAAACTAGCCTAGTCGTATCACTTTTTTGCAAAACTGGTTCTATGCGTTCATTGGCTGTTTTTACCACTACCTATTTTAGGACTACCCTAAATTCTTGGTTGAAAAATCTAAAAAACCAGTAACTACTCACTGTCCTAGATAG